>JALOLG010000416.1 GCA_025456105.1 Ilumatobacteraceae bacterium
GCGCCGACTGGGCCGAGGGGCTCCAGCTCGAGGGCGGCGCCTCGGTCACCGTGGTCGACCCCGGCGAGCCCCTGCAGGCCGAGTACCTCTACTGGGTGGGGTGCGCCGGCAGCTTCGACGACAAGAACAAGAAGGTCACCCAGGCGATGGCCAAGCTGCTCTCGCGGGCCGGCATCGAGGTGGCGATCCTCGGGCCGAGCGAGATGTGCACCGGCGATTCCGCTCGCCGCTCGGGCAACGAGTACCTGTTCCAGATGCTCGCCATGCCCAACATCGAGATGCTCAACGGCATGGGCGTGCGAAAGATCATCACGCAGTGCCCGCACTGCTTCAACACCTTGCTGAACGAGTACCCGCAGCTCGGCGGCCAGTACGAGGTGGTGCACCACACGCAGCTGCTCGAGCAGCTCATCGCCGACGGCCGGCTCGACGTGAGCCAGGCCACGCTCGAGGAGCGCATCACCTACCACGACTCGTGCTACCTCGGCCGGCACAACGACGTGTACCTCGCGCCGCGCAAGGTGGTGGGCTCGATCAAGGGCATCGAGGTGGTCGAGATGCAGCGCAACGGCACCAAGGGCATGTGCTGCGGCGCCGGCGGTGCGCGCATGTGGATGGAGGAGTCGATCGGCGTGAAGGTGAACGACGAGCGGGCCAAGGAGGCCCTCTCGACGGGCGCCACCCGGGTCGCGACCGCCTGCCCCTTCTGCTACATCATGATGGACGACGGCGTGAAGGCCGCCGGCGTGGAGGAGGACCAGGTGAAGGTCGCCGACCTCGCGATCCACCTCCTCGACGCGATCGAGGCCGGCGAGCAGCGCATCGCCCACCCCGACGCCCCCCTGAACGTCCCCGTCGCCGGCGACTGACCTTCCGCCACCCGAGTGCCAGCGTCCGCCCGAGTGCGGACGTCCGCACAGGGGTGACGGCAGCACTCGGGTGGACGCCCGCACTCGGGTCGGGCGTACGGTGCGGAGGTGCAGCTCGCCGACCTCCGCATCTTCACCGAGCCCCAGCAGGGCGCCACGTACGACACGCTCCTCGCCGTCGCACAGCGGGCCGAGACCCTCGGGTTCGGCGCCTTCTTCCGCAGCGACCACTACCTGAAGATGGGTGACGCGTCGGGGCTGCCGGGCCCGACCGACGCGTGGATCACCCTCGCCGGACTCGCCCGTGACACCTCGACGATCCGGCTCGGCACCCTCGTGTCGCCGGTGACGTTCCGTGCGCCAGGACTCCTCGCGATCAGCGTCGCGCAGGTCGACCAGATGAGCGGCGGCCGGGTCGAGCTCGGCATCGGCGCCGGCTGGTACGAGGCCGAGCACACCGCGTACGGGTTCGACTTCCCGTCGCTCGGGTCGCGCTTCGACGTGCTCACCGACCAGCTCGCGATCATCGACGGTCTCTGGTCGACGCCGATCGGCGAGACGTTCACCTACGAGGGCCGGGTGCAGTCGGTCGTCGACTCGCCCGGGCTCCCCAAGCCGGTGCAGCAGCCGCTGCCGATCGTGATGGGCGGCGGCGGGGCCACTCGGACGCCCGCCCTCGCGGCCCGCTACGCGGCGGAGTTCAACACGCCGTTCGTGCCGGTCGAGTTCTTCACGGCGCAGCGCGACCGCGTGCGGGCGGCGTGCGACGCGATCGGGCGGACCCGGCCGATGGTGTTCTCCGCGGCACTCGTCGTGTGCGTCGGCGCCGACGAGGCCGAGGTCACCCGGCGGGCCGCGGCGATCGGCCGTGAGCCCGCCGAGCTGCGCCAGAACGGGGCCGCCGGAACGGTCGACGAGGTGGTGGCCACCCTGCGCCGCTGGCACGATGCCGGCGCCGAGCGGATCTACCTCCAGGTGCTCGACCTCGACGATCTCGAGCACCTCGATCTGATCGCGACCGAGGTCGCGCCGCAGCTCACCTGACCGGGGAACCCTGTCACACCCCCTGCGTACTGTCGTACGCATGTTCGAGGTGGCGGGGTGGGGGGATCCGACGGGCAAGTCGCCGGCCGAGCTGGCCGCCATGTTCGCCGAGGTCGAGCGGGCCCGTCGCCGGGCCGAGGCCGCTGCCGTCGCGATCGTCGGTGAGGTGCAGCGCTCGGGGGCGCACCGCGCCGAGGGGCACGCATCGGTGTCCGGGTGGGTGCGCGCCCAGGCACGCTGGTCCAACGCCGAGGCCACCCAGCACCGTCAGGTCGCGGATCTCGCCGCAGCCAGCGACGAGTTCACCCGCGTGCTGGCTGGCGGCGGCATCGGGTGGGCGCAGGCGGTCGAGCTCGGCCGTGCGCACGCGAACCCGCGCTGCGGTCACGAGCTGGTCGGCGATCTCGACTCGTTCCTGGCACGTGCCGACCAGGTCCCCCACCGCGAGCTGCGCGACCGGATCGACACCTGGGTGATGCTGCACGACCTCCCCGCCGCGCACGACACGGCCGAGCTGGCGCACGACGCCCGGACGGCGTCCATCACGGTGTCACGCGGCGTCGTGCGGGGTTCGTTCTCCGGATCCGGCGCCGCAGGCGCCGCCATGTTGGAGGTGTTCGAGCGGTTCCGCGCGCTCGAGTTCGAGGCCGACGTCGACGCGCAGATCGGCGGGGGCGGCGGCGCGCTGCCACGCAGCGACGCACAACGGCGC
>JALOLG010000417.1 GCA_025456105.1 Ilumatobacteraceae bacterium
GCTGTTGCGCAGCTCGGCGCCGGCCAGGCGCGCGCCCGACAGGTCCGCCTCCCGCAGCCGGACCCCGTCCCAGCGCGACTGGCGCAGGTCGGCCTCGGCCCAGGACACGAACGACCAGTCGCCGCCCTCGACCCGCAGCCCCTGCACCCGGCAGTCCTCGAACACCGACCCCACGAGCTTGCTGCGCTCGAACGTCGTGTCGAAGAACCGGCAGCGCACGAAGCGGCAGCGCAGCAGGGCGGCGTCGGTGAGCACCGTCGAGCTGAAGTCCACCCCGCGCAGGACGCAGTCCTCGAGCATCAGCCCGCTGCCGTGCGCGTCGGTCAGGTCGACGTCGACGAGCGTGGCGCCGCGCAGCTCGAGCCCGGACAGGTCGCGGCCGGACCAGTCCTCGTCCCGGACGTCGTCGTCGCTCATGTCAGCTCGTGCCGGGCGACCGTGAGCTCGGTGAGCACCTCGGAGATGGGCGCGACCCCGAGGCCCGGCCCGGTGGGCACCGCGATCCGCCCGTCGTGGAGCACGAAGGGCTCGGTCACGTCGCGGGTGTAGAAGCGGTCCGATGCGCTCGTGTCGCCGGGGAGGGTGAAGCCGGGCAGCGACGCGAGCGCGATGTTGGCCGCGCGCCCGAGACCGGTCTCGACCATCCCGCCGCACCACACCGGGATGCCGCGCGCCCGCGCCACGTCGTGCACCTTGCGCGCCTCGAGGTAGCCGCCGACCCGACCGGCCTTGATGTTGACGATCTCGCAGGCGCCGTAGTCGATGACCGACTCGGCGCTGTCGGCGGAGAGGACCGACTCGTCGAGGCACACCGGCGTCACCATGCGCTCGGCGAGGAGCCGGTGGCCGAGCAGGTCCTCCTCATGGATCGGCTGCTCGATGAGCAGCAGGTCGAACTCGTCGAGCCCGACGAGGTGGTCGATGTCCGCGCGGGTGTAGGCCTGGTTGGCGTCGACCTGCAGCGGCACATCGGGCCAGTGCTCGCGCACCGCGCGCGTCGGCTCGATGTCCCAGCCGGGCTGGATCTTCAGCTTGATACGCCGGTAGCCCGCCTCGACGTATCCCTCGACCTCGGCGAGGAGCGTGCCGAGCGAGTCGTCGTCGGGGATGCCGACCGACACCCCGCAGTCGACCTCGTCGCGCACGCCGCCGAGGTAGGACGCGAGCGAGCGTCCCTCGGTGCGCAGGCCGGCGTCGAGCACCCCGAGCTCGAGCGCGCCGCGCGCCATGGGATGGCCACGCACCGGGGCGAGAAGCCCGGGCACGTCCTCCATCGCCAGGTCCCGACCGAGCAGGCGCGGCACGAGGAACCGCTCGAGCACGAGCAGCGCCGCGTCGTTGAACTCGTGGCTGTAGAGCGGCTGCGTCGACGCGACGCACTCCCCCCACCCGGCCACGCCGTCGCTGGTCGTGACCTCGAGCAGGATCACGTCGCGGGAGTACTCTCGGCCGAACGAGGTGCGGAACGGCCGCACGAGGGGCAGCGCGCAGCGGTGCGCGACGACACGGTCGATCCTCATCGCGCCGCCTCCACGACGTAGCTGCCGTCCGAGGTGAGGGCGACGACGCGCCCACCAACCCGCAGCACCGGCTCCATGGCCTCACGTACCCGCAGCCGCCAGGCACGCGCCAGGGCGAGGTCGTAGCGGCGCAGGTCGACGATGTCGTGCGGCACCTCGACGAGCCGCACCGGCGCGTCGGTGGCGACCAGGTGCGGCCCGTCGTCCGTGCGCACCACCGCGTCGACCGCGCCGAGCGCGCGCCACTCCTCGCTCGACATCGGCGACGTCGTCCCCGCCACCGCCTCGGCGACCCGGTCGGAGGCGAGGTCCCACTGCAGCAGCAGCCGGTCGCTCGGCTCGCCGGCGTTCACGGCGTCGTCCATCGGACCGTAGAAGTCGACGTGGTACTCCACCGCGACGCCGCCGAGCTTGCCGAGGTTGAGCCGCGCGTTCCGGCGCACGAGCGGGTCGAAGGTCCACACGATCCGGTCGATGTCGTGCGCGAGCGCCCAGGACCGCTGGTGCAGCTTCATCGCGGTTCCGATCCCCCGGTCGGCGGCACCCGGGACGGTGGCGGCGATGTGGGAGTGCAGGTGCACGTGCCACCCGTGCGCGCCGCGGGTGCGACCGACGAACGCGAGCGCGGAGCCGACCATCCGGTCGCCGAGGAAGGCACCACCGACGTAGCTGCCGGCATGCTCGAGGGCCTTGATGAGGTTGCCGGTGATCTCGGTCGCGCCGGGGACGGTCGGCCACACCTCGTCCCACACGCGGCGGGCCTGCGTCAGCTCGTCGAGGCGGTGCAGAGCGCGGACCTGCACCCCGGCCCGCTGCGCGGCGAGCTCGGCGTCGCGGGCGGCCGCGGCGACGGTGGTCGGATCGGTCATCCCGCCACCGTACGGCGACCGTCCGGCCCGCGGGGTCGACCCGCGCGGGTTGGCCGCCTCCCGCCCCGGGGTGCGAGGATCGACGGATGACCGACGGCCCCCTCATCGTCCAGAGCGACAAGACCCTCCTGCTCGAGGTGGACCACGAGCTGGCCGAGCAGTGCCGGCACGCCATCGCCCCCTTCGCCGAGCTCGAGCGCGCGCCCGAGCACGTGCACACGTACCGCCT
>JALOLG010000047.1 GCA_025456105.1 Ilumatobacteraceae bacterium
CGTGGCGCCGGCTGGCCTCCGACAGGTCGATGAGGTAGCCCTTCAGCGCCGGGGCGAGGTAGATCCCGCGCACCACCGCCACCATCGCGAGCAGCTCGTCGGCCGACACCACCGGGGCGAGCTCGCGCAGCGCTGTGGCCGATCCCTGGTCGTCGAGGATCGCCATCTCGGCAGCCCGTCCGGGGTAGCCGAGCGAGATGCGGAGCAGGAAGCGGTCGAGCTGGCTCTCGGGCAGCCGGTACGTGCCCTCCTGCTCGACGGGGTTCTGGGTGGCGATCACCATGAACGGCCGCGGCAGGACGTGGGTGGTGCCGTCGGCGGTGATCTGGCGCTCCTCCATCGCCTCGAGCAGCGCCGACTGGGTCTTGGGTGAGGCCCGGTTGATCTCGTCGGCGAGGACGACGTTCGCGAACAGCGGGCCCTGGGTGAAGCGGAACTGCTCGGTGGAGCGCTCGTAGACGCTGACCCCGACGAGGTCGGTGGGCAGCAGGTCGGGCGTGAACTGGACGCGCTTCCAGGTGCAGTCGATCGACGCGGCGAGCGCCTTGGCGAGGCTGGTCTTGCCGACGCCCGGCACGTCCTCGATGAGGAGGTGCCCCTCGGCGAGCATCGCGATGAGCGCCAGCTCGACGGCCTCGCGCTTGCCGTGCAGCACGGTCGACACGTTCGCGGCGATCGCCTCGAACAGATCGCCGAACCGTCCGTCGACGGAGCTGCGCCGACCCGGCGGTGCCTCGGGGATGGTCACGGCGGGTCAGGGTAGACCCTCCTCCCGACGGCGTCGTGTCGGCCGGTACCGTGCACCCCGATGGACGACGCCGACGGCCTCCGCTACCTCGCCGTCGACCTCGGCCCGAACCGGCTCGCCGCGGGTGTGGTCGACGGCACCGGCTCGGTCCTGGTGCGCGATCGGCTGCCGACCCCGGCCCGGCACGTCTGGCCGGCGCTCGCCGCGCTGGTCGGTCGCGTCCTGGCCGCTGATCCGAGCGGGGTCGCCCCGGTCGCCTGCGGGGTGGCGGTGCCCGGTCCGATCGACCACGCCAGCGGCTCGGTGGCCGCCACGCGGCTGCCGTCGTGGTCGGGCTTCCCGCTCCGCGACGCGCTCGCCGAGGCGACCGGGCTGCCGGTGCACCTCGACACGACCGGCCGGGCGTTCGTGCGGGGCGAGGCGTGGCGCGGTCACGCCGTGGGCGTGCGCGACGTGCTCGGGATCGTCGCGAACGACGTCGTCGACGCCGGCGTCATCGCCGACGGCCGCCTGGTCGACGGGGTGGGGCGGCGTGCCGGTGCCGTCGGGCACATCGTCGTCGAGCCCGGCGGCCAGCGGTGCATCTGCGGCGACGACGGCTGCCTCGACGCGTACGTCGGCGCGGCGGCGATCGAGGACGAGACGTCGCGCCCGCTGCGTCGGACCCCGCCCGCCACGATCGAGCGCGCCGGCCTCATGCTCGGTCGAGCGATCGCGTCGCTCGCCGCGATCGTCGACCCCACCATCGTCGTCGTCGGTGGTGCGGTGCCCGCCGTGTTCGGCGCGCCGTTCCACGAGGCGATGGTGCGCGAGGTCGAGCAGCGCTCCCGGCTCGGCCACCTCGCGTCGATGGTGGTCGTGCGGGCGTCGTCGGTGCCGGGCAGCGCGCTGGTGGGCGCGGCGGCGGTCGCCCGTGACTACCGGCCGGTAACCGGGAACTAGGCTCGCGCCCATGCAGCCCACCTACACCGCCGAGGCCGAGGCCTACCGCGAGAAGGTCCAGGCCTTCCTCGCCGAGAAGCTCCCGAGCAACTGGGCGGGGATCGGCACCCTCGAAGGTGACGACCTCGTCGCGTTCGTCACCGAGTGGCGCAAGACGCTGCACGAGGGCGGCTACCTCGCGCCCGGCTGGCCCGTCGAGTACGGCGGCGCGGGGCTGTCGGCGCTCGAGCAGGTGATCATCGGCGAGGAGTTCGCCCGCGCCGGCGTGCCCACCGGTGGACCCAACGACGTGTTCGGCATCCAGATGCTGGGCAACACCTTGCTGCTGTGGGGCACCGACGAGCAGAAGCGCCACTACCTCCCACGGATCCTCTCCGGCGAGGACACGTGGTGCCAGGGCTACAGCGAGCCCAACGCCGGCTCCGACCTGTCGAACCTCGGCCTGCGGGCCCAGCTCGACGGCGACCAGTGGGTGCTCAACGGCCAGAAGATCTGGACCTCGGCGGGCCACCTGGCCGACCACATCTTCACGCTCGCCCGCACCGACCCCGACGCCCCGAAGCACAAGGGCATCTCGTTCCTCCTGGTCGACATGCGCCAGCCGGGCATCGAGGTGCGCCCGATCCGGATGATCTCGGGCGAGAGCGAGTTCAACGAGGTCTTCTACACCGACGCGACCACCCCCAAGGACGAGGTCGTCGGCGGGGTCAACAACGGCTGGGCGGTGGCCATGACGCTGCTCGGGTTCGAGCGCGGCGAGGCCGCGGCCACGCTGCCGATCCGCTTCCAAGCCGAGGTCGATCGCCTGCTGCTCCTCGCCAAGGAGCGTGGCGTGGCCGGCGACCCGATCGTGCGCCAGCAGCTCGCGTGGGCGTACTCGAAGGTGCAGGTGATGCGCTACAACGGCATGCGCACGCTCACCAAGTTCCTGCAGGGTCACCACCCGGGCCCCGACGGGGCGATCTCCAAGCTCTACTGGAGCGAGTACCACCGCACGGTGACCGAGCTCGCCGTGTCGATCCTCGGCGCCGACGCGATGGTGCCGACGGGTCGGGCGCCGTCGAGCGCGTTCCAGGCCGACGACGCCGGCGCCCCCAACTCGAGCGCGTCGTGGGTGGGCACGTTCCTCAACGCCCGTGCCGGCACCATCTACGCGGGCTCGTCGCAGATCCAGCGCAACATCGTCGGCGAGATGGTCCTCGGGTTGCCGAAGGAGCCGAAGCCGGCGTGATGAGCACGGAGCCGAAGCCGGCGTGATGAGCACGGAGCCGAAGCCGGCGTGATCCGCGCCGCGGTCGTCGCCGTCGTCGGCCACCCGTCGCTGTGGCCCACGGCGTGGCGCCAGGTGCGGCGGCTCGCGGCACCGGGCTGGTGGCGGCGGGCCCCGTTCCTGCCGCTGCCGCCGCGCGAGTACGTCGAGTTCCGCCTCCAGACGCAGTACGGCGACGCCGAGCGGGCGCCGACCCCGCACGATGTGGTGAACTACCTGACGTGGTGCAGGCAGTGGAGAGACCTCCGCGGGGGCTGAGGGGCTGATCCCCATGCAGCGCGCGCTCGTCCTCAACGCCAGCTACGAGCCGCTCAGCATCGTGTCGTCACGTCGGGCCGCGTGCCTCGTGCTCGCCGACAAGGCCGACGCCCTGGCCGACGACGGCCACGAGTTCCGGTCGGCGACGCTGGTGATCGCGTCCCCGTCGGTCATCCGGCTGCGCTACATGGTGAAGGTCCCGTACCGCCGTGCGGCGGCGCTCTCGCGGCGCGGCGTCTTCGCCCGCGACGACTACCGGTGCCAGTACTGCGGTGCCCATGCCGATTCGATCGATCACGTGCTGCCCCGGTCGCGTGGTGGTCCGCACACCTGGGAGAACGTCGCCGCGGCGTGCCGCCGCTGCAACCTCGCCAAGCGCGACCGCACCCCCGACGAGGCCGGGATGCGGCTCGCGCGGCCGTGCACGGCGCCGCGCTCGTCGGCGTGGGTGGTCGTGAGCGTGTCCCGGGTGCCCGACACGTGGCGTCCCTATCTGGCCGGCAGCCACTCGCTCGCCTCCTGATGCACGTCGAGCGCCACCGCGGCTCGGCCGCCGACTTCCACGGCCGGGACGTGCCCGACGACGGTGGGGTGCACGTCTGGTGGTTCGACGTGTCGGCGCCCGCCGTCGCGCTCGGCAGCCGACAGGGGCCCGAGCTGCTCGACCACGACGCGGTGCGTCGGGCCGGGGTCGAGGTCGTGCGCCGGCGGTCCGGTGGTGGAGCGGTGCTGCTCGTGCCGGGTGAGGTCGTGTGGGTCGACGTGATCGTGCCGGTCGCGCTGCTGCCCACCGGGCTCGACCTGCGGGCGGCGATGGTGTGGATGGGGGAGATCTGGCTGCAGGGCCTGCTGGCGCTGGGTGCCGACGCCGAGCGCCTCGCCGTCCACCACGGGGGCATGGTGTGCACGCCGTGGTCGTCGGCGATCTGCTTCGCCGGCATCGGACCGGGCGAGCTCGTGCTCGACGGGCGCAAGCTGGTCGGCCTGAGCCAGCGCCGCACCCGCGCGGCGGCCCGGTTCCAGTGCGCCGTCCACCGCTCCGTCGAGCTGGCGGCGATCCTGCCGCTCCTCGCGGGTGAGCAGCCGGCGGTCGCCGCCCTGCCGCCGGTCGCCGTGCTGTCCGAGGCGGTCGTCGCCTCCGACGCCGACCTGGCGGCGGCGCTCGAGCGGGCGCTCGCCGACGCGCTCCCCTGATCCGATGGTGCCCCACCCAGTGCGCGCGCAGCGCGCGCAATCGGTCTGAGTGGAGCGGATTGGAGCGATTTGGTTGACTTCGGTGCGCTGAGCAGCCACACTGTGCGACATTCGTCCGCGACCCGCGGACCGGGGCAGGGAAGGCAGCAGGCAGGACCGTGTTCGTCGGGGTGCACGAGCGTCAGATCGACGACAAGGGTCGTCTGTCGCTCCCTGCGTCCATCCGCGACCTGCTCGGCGACCGCGCGTACCTGTCGCTCGACCCGGAGGGGTGCCTCGTCCTGCGCGAGCCCGGCGAGTTCGAGGGTCACGCTCGCTCGCTCATCGACGCGGAGCGCCGTGGCGAGATCAGCCACTCCCGCCGGCGCTCGATCGCGACCACCTGGCACACCGTGGCGATCGACAAGCAGGGTCGTCTGACGCTCGACGAGCGGGCGCGCCGCCACGCCGGCCTGATGAGCAGCACCTCGATCTCGGTCGTGGGCAACTTCGACTCCGTCGAGCTCTGGCGGTCGTCGCGCTACGACGTCATCCGCGACGAGGACGCCGAGCAGCAGCCCGCGCGGCGGTGGGACGATGACTGACGACGTCGAGCCGCCGTTCGCCCACCGACCCGTGATGGAGCGCGAGATCGTCGACGTGTTCGCCCAGGTGCCCGCCGGCGTGGTGCTCGACGCCACCCTCGGCGCCGGCGGCCACAGCGCCGCACTGCTCGACGCCCGCGACGACCTGCGCATCCTCGGGCTCGACCGCGACCCCGCCGCGCTGGCCGCGGCCCGGGCCCGGCTCGCCGAGTACGGCGACCGGGTGCGCACCCACCAGTGCCGGTTCGACGAGCTGCGCGACGCGATGCGCGCCCACGACATCGACGAGCTGAGCGGGGCGCTGTTCGACCTCGGCGTGTCGTCACCGCAGCTCGATCGGGCCGAGCGCGGCTTCTCGTACCGTCAGGCGGGTCCACTCGACATGCGCATGGGACCCGACGCCCGGTGGTCGGCCGACGACGTCGTGAACGGCTACGACGAGCGCACGCTGGCCGAGGTGATCCGGCGGTACGGCGACGAGCGGTACGCGAGCCGGATCGCGCGGGCCATCGTGGCCGCCCGTCCGATCGAGTCCACCACCGACCTGGCGGCGGTCGTGACGGCCGCCATCCCGGCGCCCGCACGGCGCACCGGCGGGCACCCGGCCAAGCGCACCTTCCAGGCGATCCGGATCGAGGTGAACGGCGAGCTCGACGCGCTCCCCGGCGCGATCGACGACGCGGTCGCCGCGACGACCGTGGGTGGGCGCGTCGCGGTCCTCACGTACCACTCCGGC
Organism: Ilumatobacteraceae bacterium; assembly: GCA_025456105.1. Lineage (GTDB taxonomy): Bacteria > Actinomycetota > Acidimicrobiia > Acidimicrobiales > Ilumatobacteraceae. The sequence continues at coordinate 5,733 of JALOLG010000047.1, forward strand.
GAGGACCGCATCGTGAAGGAGCGGTTCCGCGCCGCGGCGGAGCCCTGTGAGTGCCCGCCCGAGCTGCCGTGCGTGTGCGGTGCCGTGCAGACCGTGCGCCTCGTCCGGCGCATCCCGCGCACCCCGTCGGCCGCCGAGGTCGAGGCGAACCCGCGCGCGGCGTCGGCGCGCCTGCGGGTGGTCGAGCGGATCGCGCCGGCCGGAGGTGCATCGTGAGCGTCGCGCTGCGCCACCAGCGACGTGCGACGCCGACCGTCGCTCCGGCTGCCCCGCCCGACCAGCGGCCCGATCTGCGGCTCGTCCCGGGCCGACGGCGCGCCGCTCGCTTCGTGATCGTGCTGGCAGCGCTCGTGTGCCTCGTCATGGCCGGTGCGGCCGTGCTCCACACGCAGCTCGCCGCGCGCCAGCTCGAGATCGACCGGCTCGACCGGGCCCTCGTGATCGCGCAGGAGCGCTTCGACGTGCTCCGCTCGCAGCGGGCCGAGCTCCGGGCTCCCATCCGACTCGCCACCGAGGCGGCGCGACTCGGGCTCCAGCCCGCATCGGCCACCGAGTTCGTGCCGGTCGACCCCGCCACCGTCGCGCGGGTGGTCGCCGCGGCCGGCCGCACGTCGGCCCCGACGGCCGTGGCGGTCGAGGTCGAGCCGCTCGATCAGTTCCGCCGCGTCAAGGCCGCCAACGGGATCGCGCCGTGAGCCGTCGCACGCCGCCGCCACGGCCGGTCCGTCGCAGCGATCTCCCGCCCCGCGTGCCCCGCGCGTCCCCGCCCTCGAGCCGTTCGCGCGGGCGCAGCCGCCCGCCGGCGCGCCAGCCCGCGTATCGCACGCACGGGCGCCGCCCGTCGCCGCCCCGCCGCCCCGCTGCCCCGGCCCCCTCGGTGCGCCAGCGGCGCGTCGTCACCGAGCGGAAGTCGGTGGAGCGCTCGCCGCGCTTCGGCGCCGGCTCGCCGCGCCGGCGGCTCATCGTCGTGCTGGTGCTGATCGTGATGATCCTCACGCTCGTGCTCGTGCGGGTGGGCGCGATGCAGACGGGGCAGGGCGAGGCGCTGCGCCTCGAAGGCGCGCAGCAGTGGACCCGCACCCGCACCCTCGCTGCCGACCGCGGCACGATCTTCGATCGCAACGGCGAGGAGCTGGCCGTCTCGGTGCCGGCCGCCACGGTGTCGGTGAACCCGAAGCTGATCGACGACCCGGCCGGCACCGCCGCCGTGCTGGCCGGGGTGCTCGGCCTCGACGCGGCGCGCCAGCAGGAGCTCACGGCGACGATCGCGGCCAAGGACCGTGGGTTCGCCTACGTCGCCCGCCAGGTCGACCCGGCGCTCGGCGAGCAGATCGACGCGCTCGACCTCGTGGGCGTCGACGTCGTCCGCGAGGACCGTCGCATCCTGCCCGGTGGTGACACCGGCCAGAGCGTCGTGGGCCGCACCGACATCGACGGCGTCGGCATCGCCGGGCTCGAGCTGCAGTACGACGAGCTGCTCACCGGCGAGCCGGGGGAGTCGACGCGAGAGGTGGCGCCGGGCGGACGGTCGATCCCGGGCTCGGAGGCCCTCACCCGGCCGCCGACGCCGGGTGACGACCTGGTGCTCACGCTCGACCGCAGCATCCAGTTCGCCGCCGAGCGCGAGCTCATCTCCCAGGTCGAGGCGCTCAGCGCCCGAGGCGCCACGGCGATCGTGATGGACACCGACACGGGCGAGATCTACGCGATGGCGTCGGTGCGTCGCGATCCCGAGACCGGGGTGGTGGAGGTGGGCACGGGGAACTACGCCGCGGTCGACGCCGACGAGCCCGGCTCGGTGGCCAAGGTGATCACCGTCGCGGCCGCGCTCAACGACGGCGCGGTCACCCCGGAGACGTCGTTCGAGGTGCCGTACCGCAAGCAGTGGTACGACGACCTGCTGTCGGACGCCGAGCCGCACCCCACCGAGTGGTGGTCCGTCGAGCAGATCCTGGTGAAGTCGTCGAACATCGGCACGATCGAGATCCAGCAGCGGATCGGTCGCGAGCGGTGGTGGGAGTACTCGCGGGCGTTCGGGCTCGGTGAGAGGACCGCGCTCGACTTCCCGGGCGAGTCGGTGGGCATCAACAAGCGACCCGAGGACCTGTGGGGCTCCGAGCGCGTGACCGTCAGCTACGGGCAGGGCCTCTCGAGCACGTCGATCCAGCTCGCCGCGGCCATCAACGTCATCGCCAACGACGGCACCTACGTCGCCCCGAAGCTGGTGGCGGGCACGGTCGACGCGACGGGTGAGATCACCCCGACCGAGCCGTCGGCCACCCACGAGGTGGTGTCCACCGCCACCGCCGAGACCGTGCAGCGGATGCTGGGCCAGGTGGTGTGCCGCGGCACGGCCAAGCGCGCCCGCATCGACCAGTTCAACGTGGGCGGCAAGA
>JALOLG010000418.1 GCA_025456105.1 Ilumatobacteraceae bacterium
CCCGACATGCACGAGCCCACCGCAGCGACCCTCGCCGACGTCGATCTCCTCGGTGCGGTGCTCGGCGATGCGTTCACCGACGACCCCGTGATGACCTGGGCGTTCCCCGACCCCGCATCACGTCCCCGCGTGCTCACCGGGATGTTCGCCTTCATGGCGAGGTACCTCTACGTGCCGCACGGTCAGTGCACCGTGCTCGCCGACGCGGTCGCGCTGTGGAAGCCGTCCGACACCGACGACGAGCCGGTGTGGGAGGAGCACGGCGCCGAGATCGGGGCGGTCCTCGACGGGCACGCCGAGCGGATCGGCCTGATCGGGGCGGCGATGGGTGAGCACCATCCCACCGATCCGCACCGATATCTCCTGGCGATCGGGGTTCGCTCCGGCGCGCAGGGTCAGGGGCTCGGCAGCGTCCTCATGGCCCACACCCTCGCCGAGATCGACGCCGCGGGGGAAGCGGCCTACCTGGAGGCCACATCGCCCCGGAGCCGGGTCCTGTACGAGCGGCACGGGTTCGAGGTGGTCGGCGAGATCACGGTCGACGACAGCCCACCCATGTGGCCGATGTGGCGGGCGCCGCGCTGACCGCGGCGCCGGGTCAGTCGCCGGAGGTCTGGAGCAGCCGGTCGATCCAGGTGTGGATCGTCTGGTTGCCGATCTCGTTGCGGCCGAAGCGCACGACGTCGTCGGCCATCGCGGGCATGCGCCGCCCGATGCCCATCACCGTGAGGAAGTCCTCCTCGTAGGTGACCGCCTCGTACCGGGCGCGCTTGGCCTCGGCCTCGGCGATGGCCGCGTCGTCGACGAGCGGCTGGCGGAAGTACTGGTATTGCGACACCGTGCACTCCCCCACCGTCGGGCCGGGGAGGATCCGGCTGAACATGATGCTGCGATCGGGCTGACCCGACAGCGACACGTTCGGGAACACGAAGTGCACGAGGCTCATCGCCTCGTACAGGTCCCACTCCTCCGCCGGGGTGTCGCGCATCTCGACGATCGGCTTGTTGGCGAAGCCGATGCGCACGTGGGGGCCCCACGTGTCGTAGGTGTTGCGGTTGGTGATCGACCGGGCGCCGATCGAGCTCCGGTGCAGGTAGCCCAGGTGGTACCCGTCGACGTATCCGTCGGCGGTGGCCTTCCAGCTCCCACTCGGCAGCCGGGTCTCCACGTCGTAGCGGTGGAGCTTGTCGAGCTGCAGCATCTCGAGCGCGGACGCCATGTCACCGAGCCACTCGTCGACGTCGAACGTCGCTCCCACCGTCAGCACGGCGAACACCGCGCCGGCGCGCTCGGCCGTGGGGTACTCGATCAGCCCCTCGACCTCCATGCCCTCGAAGCCCTCCGGCCCGGTGACCCCGACGAGCTTCCCGGCGGTGTCGTACACCCAGAAGTGGTACGGGCAGGTCAGCCGGCGGGCGTGCCCGAAGCACTCGTCGGCCACCGACGCGCCGCGGTGCCGGCACGCGTTGAGGAAGGTGCGCACCACGCCGTCGTCGCCGCGCATCACCACGATGGGACGGCCGGCGATGTCGAGCGTGGTGAAGTCGCCCGGCTCGGCGACGTCGCACGACAGCGCGACGAGCAGCGGCGACCGGTGGAACACCACGTCGAGCTCGCGCTCGAAGCGCTGCGGGTCGAGGTAGTCGCGGACGGGCACCTCGAGGATCCCGGCCGCGTGGTCGGGCCGACCGGCATCGACGTTCGCGAGCAGCCGGCGGGCGACGTCGGTGATGGGGCTGGCGGTCATGCGCGCCTCCTTCGGCGTTGGTCGAGGCTGACGGGTGCGTCGTCGAGGCCGAGCAGGTTGAGCTCGCCCTCGAGCACGGCCCGCTGGCGGGCCGGGGTCCAGCTGGCCGGGTCGAACGCGGCCTGGGCAGCGATGCCCTGCACGAGCGCGCCGAGCCGGTGCGCGGCCTCGTCGATGCTGCACGCGAGCGGTCGGCCTCGCTCGCGCACGACGGCGTCGAGGATCGTGGCGTAGCGCTGCACGGTGGAGCGGGCGTGACGGCGCTGGTCGGCACCGAGCCGCTCGTCGCTGAGCGCCTCGGTCCAGAACGCGAACCAGATCGCCCAGGTGGCGCGCCGCTCGTCGTCGAGTGGCAGCACGGCCTCGATCACGCCACGCAGGTCGAGCGGATCGTCGGCGAGCACGGCCTCGATGCGCGCCCGGGCTCGGTCGGCGGCGAGGGTCGAGGTGGCGTGCAGCAGCTCGGCCATGTCGGTGAAGTAGTGCGACACCACCGTGGTGGAGCACCCGACCTCGTCGGCCACGTTGCGCACCGTGAGCGCGCGCCGACCGGACCGCACCACCAGTGCGCCGGCGGCGTCGACGACCTCACGTCGGCGCTGCTCGTGATCGACCTGCTTCGGCATCGCCCGATGACCCCCTTGCGGTTCGACGTCCACACTACTACGGTTTGTACAACAGATGTTGTAGAATCTCTGCAGCACGTCGAGGGGAGGCGCGGTGACCGAGCGGTGCGACGTGGTGGTGCTGGGCACGGGTGCGGCCGGGCTCGCGGCAGCGGTGGCAGCGCACGAGGGTGGGGCATCGGTCGCCGTCTTCGAGAAGGCCGACCAGGTGGGTGGCACCACGGCGTGGTCGGGCG
>JALOLG010000048.1 GCA_025456105.1 Ilumatobacteraceae bacterium
CGCGACGTGATCGCCAACCTCGCCCTGGTCGTGACGGTGTTCCCGCACGTGTCGGTGGCCGGCAACACGGGCAGCGCGGTGATGGTGAGCCAGCTGTTCCCCGGGCCCACCCCCGATCGGTCGCGCACGGTGCAGACCCACCTCGTACGGGGAGGGGCCGACACCGAGGCGCGCGAGACGGCCCTCAAGCGCGCCGACTTCCTCGAGTACGTCGTCACCGAGGAGGACTACCGCACCGGGCTCGGCATCCAGTCGGGCCTCGCGTCGGGCGGCAACACCGAGTTCGTGTTCGGCCGCAACGAGCCCGGCAACCAGCACTTCCACCGCTGGGTGGCGCGCCTCCTCGACTCCTGACCCGAGTGCCAGCGTCGGTCGGAGTGCTATCGGCGCGACGTGCGCGCCGATAGCACTCGGGCGGACGCTGGCACTCGGATGGATCAGGTCACCGCGCTGCGCTCAGCCGCGCACTCGGGCGAGCACGCCGCGCATCGCGTCCGCGGCGAGCTGGGCGGATCGCTCGGCGGGCTGCTCCCACAGGGCGAGCCCCGGCACCTCCAGGCCGATGGGCGCCTGCGAGCCGATCGCATCGAGGGCCGCCACCATCTCGTCGAGTCGGAACTCACCGTCACCGGGCACCACCCGCGACGAGAGGGTGTCGGTGAAGTAGTCGGCGATCGCGGGCTCGATGGTGCCGTCGTTGAACTGCGTGGCGACGATGCAGCGGCCCTCCAGCGTCGACAGCACCTCCACCGGGTCGCCCGACCGGGTGAGGTGCCACGAGTCGAAGCAGATGCCGCCGTTGGCCCGGTCGGCCGCCTCGACGATCGTGGCGGCGAGCCCGATCCGGTCGATGTTGGTCATCGACGGCACGGGTTCGAGCCCCACGAGCAGCCCGTGGTCGGCGGCCCGGTCGCACAGCGCGCCGAACCCCGCGCCGGCCTCGGCGACCGAGCCCTCGAAGTCGCCGATCACCTGCACGTAGCGGCACCCGTACCGATCGGCGAGCTCGTACGCGAGGCCCTCGGCCCGCGTGCAGGCCTCGGTCGCCCGATCGGGCGACGCCCAGCCACGCAGGGTCTCGATGTTGGCGACGACGAGCCCGGTGGCGTCGAGCGCCGCGTCGAACCCCTCGAGCTCGGCCGGGTCGCCGCGAAGCGCCGCCCACGCCCCGAGGTTCATCCCGATCGCGGCGTAGCCGGCGGAGGCTGCAGCCCACACTCGCGTGGTCATCGAGTCGGTGGGCGGTCGCGAGTAGTAGTCCCACACCAGGTCGGAGGGACCGAGCTCGCGTGCAGGGCGTGTCACCCGCGCGATGGTGTCAGACACCGTGACACAGCGCCGAGACGCGCGCCACGACACAGCGCCGAGACGCGGCGCCATGACACAGCGCCGAGACGCGGCGCTGGGCCCGGGGATTAGGGTCCGCGCCATGACCTCCGACTCCGATCTGCGCACCGACGTCGAGCGGTGCCTGCTGGCGTACGCCCGCGGCGTCGATCGACTCGACGGCGAGCTCATCGCCACCGCCTTCCACCCCGGGGCCACCCTCGACGGCTACGGATCGGCTGCGGTGATCCCGGTGGGGGCGTTCGTCGATCGCGTCGTCGAGAGCCTCGGCTCCAAGTACGTGGCGACCCAGCACCGCATCTCGAACACCCGGATCGACCGTCGCGACGACCACGCCGGGGTGGAGACCTACGTGTACGCGTTCCACATCACCGCCGCCACCGACGAGCACCCGGCTCAGAAGGTCTCCTTCGCCGGCAGGTACATCGATCGATTCGAGGCACGCGACGGCGAGTGGCGGATCGCCCACCGCAGCCTGCGGGCCGACTGGAGCGAGATCAACGACCTCGGCGAGCCGATGGTCGCCGACTGGGTCGCGGGCGCGCGCGACCGCTCCGACCCGAGCTACGGCTGACCCCGCGTCGGACAGCTGGTCGGGCCCGCTCGTCCGCTTCGCCCACCTGCGAGCCGCAGCCGTAGCGTCGCGCCCGTCGGCGCGCACGTCGAGCAGCGCGACGAGTCACTTCGGGAGGCAGCACATGGACTCGGTCGACGAGATGACCCACCCACCGGGCGAGGCCCGCGCACCGGGCCCCACCCTGTACGACCAGCTCCGCGCCGACCCGACACCGCCGCCGGCCGTGCTGCTCGAGGAGTCGTACACCTTCCTCGGCGACGAGGACGTCCCGTACGCCGTGTACACGTCGGAGGAGTACGCCCAGCGCGAGTACGACCTGATGTGGTCGCGCACGTGGCAGTGGGCGTGCCACGTCGACCACATCCCCGAGGCGGGCGACTACTACGTCTACGACGTCGGCCCGCACTCCGCGCTCGTCGTGCGCGGCGACGACGGGAAGATCCGGGCGTTCTACAACGCGTGCATGCACCGCGGCACCCAGCTCAAGCCGCCGGGTTCGTGCGGGTTCAGCAACACGCTGCGGTGCCCGTTCCACGGGTGGGACTGGCACCTCGACGGCTCGTTCAAGGAGCGCCCCGGTGCCTGGGACTTCCCCCACGTCGACGACGAGTCACACCGTCTCCCCCAGCTGTCGGTCGACGTCTGGGAGGGGTTCGTGTTCATCAACTTCGATCCCGATGCCGCACCGCTGGCCGAGCACCTGGGCGTCATGACCCGCCACTGGGCCGACTGGGGGCTGGCCGACCGCTACATCGAGACGCACGTCCGCAAGCGCCTGCCCTGCAACTGGAAGGCCGCCGCCGAAGCCTTCCTCGAGGCCTACCACGTGCGCGAGACGCACGGCTCGGGGCAGCTCGGCGACGAGGTCACCACGGCGTACGACATCTTCCCGCCCAACGTCACCCGCTTCATCCACACCACCGGCCTCAACAGCCCGCTGCGCGACCCGCAGCTCACCGAAGCCGAGCTGCTCGCGCGCGCCACGCGCCGGCGCGGGACCACGGCGATCGAGCTCCCCGACGGCATGCGGGCTCGCGACGTCATGGCCTCGCTGGTGCAGCGGCAGATGGGCGAGACCTACGGGCGCGACTTCAGCCACCTCAGCCAGTCGATGACGATCGACTCGATCGAGTACTTCGTGTTCCCGAACATGTTCTTCTTCCCCGGCCTCCAGCTGCCGATGGTGTACCGCTTCCGGCCCGACCCGACCTCGATCGACCACAGCTACTTCGACCTGCTGATCATGCGGCCCCGCCCGGCCGATCGGCCGGCTCCGCCACCGCCCACCGTGATGGAGCTCGACATCGACGACAGCTACACGCTCGCCGAGGGGCTCGGGCAGCTCGGCCGCGTGTACGACGAGGACACGGCGAACTTGGCGGCCCAGACCCGCGGCTTCCGGTCCAGCCGCAAGCGCGGCCAGACGCTCGGGAACTACCAGGAGGTGCGGGCTCGCTTCCTGCAGCTGCGGGTGCGCGAGCACGTGGGCGGCAGCTGGCCCACCGACTGAGCGCCGTTCAGCCCACGACGTGCACGGCTGCGCCGTCGGCGTCCTCGACGATGCGATGGCACGCGACCGGGGTGATCGCGGGTGGCCCCTGCGGGACGCCCGACGCCACGTCGAACTGCGCACCGTGGAGCGGGCACACGAGGAGGCCGCCTCGCAGACGGCCCTCCGACAGCTTCGCTTCGCGGTGCGAGCAGTTGTCGTCGAGCGCGAACAGCTGGCCGCCGACGCGGCACACCACCACACCGAACTCGCCGATGTCGTGGAACGCCCGCATCTGACCGTCGCCGAGGTCCGACAGGTCGCCCAGGTGCACCGGCTGCTCGCTCATGCGTGCCGACACTAGGGCGGCAGGCCGATCAGACGCCGACCACGACGACGGTGCCGGTGGAGCCGTCGACGGTGATGGTGGCGCCCTCGGGGATGCGCGACGTGGCGTCGTGCACCGACACCGCACACGGCACGCCGAGCTCGCGGCTCACGATCGCGGCGTGACTCCCGACCGCACCCACGTTCACCACCACCCCACCGACAGCGAGGAACAGCGAGGCCCACGACGGATCGGTGGTGGGCGCGACGAGGATGTCGTCGGGCTCGAGGTCGGGCGCGTCGATGGGGTCGAGGACGATCCGCGCCCGGCCCGTGACCACGCCCGGCGCGCCCGGGCCGCCCTGGAGCACCTCGCCCGCCACCGCAGCGGTGACGCCGCCGGCGTTGCGCCGGGGCCACTCCGAGATGGGCGGCGGCACGCGGTCGCCACCCACGATGTACGGGGGCTCCAGCTCGTGCAGCTCGGCGAACACCGCCTCGCGCTCGGCGATCGTGTCGCGGAACGACGCCGGGTCGGCCAAGAACGCGTCGAGCTCGCTGTCGAGCAGCGAGAACACGTGCTGCACCTCGTCGATCGCGCCGCGATCGACCATGCGACGACCGAGCTCGTAGAGCGCCAGCTTCGCCTCGTGGATCAGGCGGATGCACGCGTTCTTGCCCATCTCGCGCAGCCCGAACCACTGGGCCGCCGACGCCAGCCCGGCCTGGAGCGTGCCGTGCGCCTCCGCGTCGCCCTCCACGAGCGCGAGCAGCTCGGCGCTGAGCCGCTCGCGCTCGGCAGCCGCCCGCTCGCGGGCGAGTGCCGGTGAGCGGTCGTCGGACTGGTGGCGGAGGGCGTCGATCATCCCGAGCGCGAGCTCGGGACGGGTGGTCCAGGAGTTCGGGCGGATGTCCCACTCGTTCGGCCCGCGGTGGCCGTGCTCGGCGATGAGGGCGTCCCACGCGGCTCGGAACGCGGCACCATCGGCGCTGGAGGTGTCGAGCCGGTCGAGGAGGCCCTCGACGCCGTCGTCGAACAGCGCCGTCAGCTCGGCCGAGCCGCGCACGAGCCGCGAGAGGTCCCACATCGCGAACGACGCATCGGCCGACTCCACGCCGCCCACCGCCGAGAGCACCTTCACGGCGTCCTCGGGCCGGCCGACCGCAGCGCAGATCGCCTGGACCGCACCCGGGCCGAGCGACGCGCCGAGGCACACGACGCAGTACGGCGTCCAGGCCTCGATGATCTTCGCCGGCATCGCGCGGGCCCGGGCCACCAGCTCGGCGTCGGTGAGCGACGCGAGGTCGGGGCGGCCGCGCACGACCTCTTTGGCCATCGCCGCGGCAGCCTCCTGCTCGGGGTAGCCCGTCGCGCTCATCACCCAGGCCATCTTCTCGCCGAGCTTGGCGGTCTGGGCCTCGTTGTCGTCCTCCGGGTGAGGCACGTACGGCGGCACGCCGGGGTGGTCGCCGAAGTACGCCTGGTCGATGGCCTCGGGCGTGGCGCCGGGCATGCGACACCCCATCAGGCGGCTCAGCGAGAGCGGGTTGTAGAAGTAGCCGCCGACGTTGGCGAACATCGTGGGCGGGTCGAGGTCGTACTCGTCCCACGACACGACGCCGAACTCCACGAACCCGGCCGCGACACCGGGCTGGCAGCCCTGCTGCCAGATGAGGCTCCAGCCGAGCGGGCTGATCGGCACCGGGCCGACCTCGTCGGCGTTCGCTCGCGTGTAGTACGGGAACCGCTCGCTCGTCGGCGTGTCGGTGATCCATCGCTCGATGGTCATGGTGGTTCGCCCCCTCGGCCACGTCCGCCCGGTCGGAGCCTCCGACCGTCCCCAGCGGACCGGCGAAAACTAACCTCGGTCCCGATCGCCGATCGAAAGGAACACGATGGCACGGATCGACGTCCCCGAGGGCGAGGGCCGCGAGGCCACCCGCATCTGGCAGCTCGCCCCGCACCTCGGCGTGGGCCTGCACGCGATGGGCGAGGCCACCTACGTGAACTCGAGCCTGCCGATCCGCGAGCGCGAGGTCGCGCGCATGCGGATCGCGCAGCTCAACCAGTGCCACGTTTGACTGAACACTCGCGCTGCATCGGCGATGCAGCTCGGACTCACCGAGGAGCTCTACCAGCAGGTGGGGCGCTACTACGACCACCCCGACTTCACGCCCCGGGAGCGTCTCGCGGCCGAGTTCGCGGAGCGCTTCGCGATCGACCACACCGCGATCGACGACGAGCTGTGGGGCCGCATGAAGGAGCACTTCTCCGACGTCGAGCTGCTCGAGCTCACGGTCACCGTCGGGTTCTGCGTGGGCCTCGGCCGCGCCTTCCAGGTGCTCGACATCGCACGTGACTTCGACGTGCTGTGGAGCCGCGAGCCGCCGCCCGACAAGGTCCACTGACCCGGCACGGCGATGGCCGACGACTTCGAGGACGTCAGCGTCTTCACGCTGAGCGGCGAACGTGAGCGAACGCTGCTCACCACGCAGACCGAGTGCACGTTCATGTGGACCACCGACTCGGGCGCACCCGTCGGGGTGATCATGAACTTCGTGTGGCACGACGACCGCTTCTGGCTCACGGCCACCCGGCGTCGCAAGCGCATCGCTGCGATCGAGGCCCGGCCCCGTGTGGCCGTGGCGGTGAGCAGCCGTGGCACCGACATCGGCATCAGCCAGGCCGTCACGTACCAGGGCACGGCGATCGTCCACGACGACCGGGCCACGGCCGAGTGGTTCTACGCCGCCCTGGCCGCACGGGTGCGGCCCGACAGCGTCGAGCAGCAGGCCGCGTTCGTCGCGCACCTCGACTCCCCCGGGCGCGTCGTGATCGAGGTGCTGCCCGACGTGCGGATCGGGTTCGACTCCGAGGCGATGTTCGAGGGCTCAGCGGCCGGACCGAGCCGGACTCGAGTCGCCCACGTCGACGACGAACACCTCGACGGCTGACGCGTCGTCGGGCACGCTCGGCCGACCGCGGCCCGCGTCGCCCACCCGAGTGACCATCCGGCGCAGCCACGGGCCCGCTCCGGCGATACCGGCTGGGAACGCGATCGTCACCACGAGCAGACCGAGGCCGGTGACCACGAGCTGGGTGCCGGATGCGGCCGGCGAGCCGAGCGCCACCAGGATCACGCCCGACGGCGCGATCAGGCCCGCGATCACGGCGCCACCGACCGAGCCGACGCCGCCGAGGAACGCGAGTGCGATGATCTGCAGGCCGCGCGACGACTCGAGGCCCGCCCAACCGAACTGGACGTTCTTGTAGGCGAACACGACACCGGCCAACCCGGCGATCGCCGACGCGATGCCGGCCGCGGCGAGCTTCGTGCGGGCCAGGTCGACGCCTGCGGCCGCCGCGGCGCGCTCGTTGGCGCGCACGGCCAGCATGCGCCGGCCGAGCCCGCTGCGCCGCACCGAGGTGACGACGAAGATGCTGAGCAGCGTGATGCCGAGAGCCAGCAGGCCGAACCACACGTCGGGGTACTCGCGGTCGCCCAGGATGCCGAACTCGAACCCGGCGATCGACGGCGGGCGCACCACGGCCGTGCCACCGGGACCGGTGAAGACCGGGCTGCGGAACAGCAGCTGCTCGATCGCCACGGCGGCCGCGAGCGTGACGATGGCGAACTGCATCCCGCGGATCCGCAGCGCCGGGAGGCTGATGGCGAGGCCGAGCGCCGTGGCGAACGCCACCGCGACCGCCGGCGCCACGGGGAACGGCAGCCCCCATCGGTCGGAGGCGGTGGCGAGCATGAACGCCGAGAACCCGGCGAGCGTGAGCTGCGCGAGCGACACCTGGCCCACGTAGCCGGTGAGCACCACGATCGACAGGCACAAGATGGTGACGATCATCGAGGTGACGGCCGACAGCCGCAGCGCCGAATCCCCGAACGCCATCGCCGCCACCGCCACACCGACCAGCACCAGGTGGCGCACGGGGTGTCGGCCCGGTACGGGCACCACCGGCTGGCGGCGATCGAACACGGTGCCCCGGTCGGGGATCGTGCGCCCCGCGAGCACGAGCATGCCGACGATCACCACGAAGGGCACGAGGGAGTCGAAGCCACCGAGCAGCAGCGTGGGCACCTGCTCACGTGACACCAGGTGCACGGTGAGCCCTTCGAACGCCCCGATCGCGAGCGCCGTCGCCATCGCCACGCCGAACGAGCGGAGTCGACCGGCCAGCGCCGCGGCCAGCGCCGGTACGACGAACAGGCTGTAGTTGAACGGGTTGACGCCGCTGATGGGTGAGATCAGCACCCCGGCCACCGAAGCGACCGCCGCCCCGAGCATCCAGTTGAGCGCGCCCAACCGCACGGGCGAGAACCCCATCAGCACCGCGCCCTTCGGGTTCTC
>JALOLG010000419.1 GCA_025456105.1 Ilumatobacteraceae bacterium
ACCGTCGCCAGCGGCTCACCGCACAGCCTCGGGCTGGTCAAGTCGCTCGTCCACCAGGGCCTGACCGCATCGGTGGCCGATCACATGGAGCGGCACACCTCCGCCATGGCGCCCTGCTTCCGCAGCGACGACCATCGAGAGGGCGTCGCGGCGTTCCTCGAGCGCCGGCCGGCCGTGTTCACGGGCCGCTGATCGAGCCGTGCCACCACCGCCGATGGCCACGCCGACCGACCTGCCCAGCGATCCGACCGCACTCATCCGCTCGCCGGACTACCGCCGGCTGCTCGTGATCGCCGCCGTGGTCGGCCTCGTCGTGTCGGTGGCAGCGTGGGCCTTCCTCGAGCTGGTCCACGTGATCCAGCAGGGCGTGTACGAGGACCTCCCCGACGCGCTGGGGTTCGACGAGGTCCCGTGGTGGTGGCCGATCGCACCGCTGGCGATCGCCGGCGCGCTGGCCGGGTTCGCGATCGATCGCCTGCCCGGCCGTGGCGGGCACATCCCGTACGCGGGCATGAGCGCCGGCGGGACGCGACCCGTCGAGCTGCCCGGCATCCTCCTCGCCGCGGTGGCGACGCTCGGTCTCGGGCTGGTGCTCGGCCCCGAGGGGCCGCTGATCGCTGCGTCGACCGGCCTGGCCGTGCTGTTCGTCCGCACCGTGCGCAAGGACACGCCGGATCAGGCGATGGCGCTGCTCAGCGCCGCCGCGGCGTTCGCTGCGATCGCCTCGGTGTTCGGATCGCCGGTCGTCGGTGCCGTCATCCTCATCGAGGCCGCCGCCCTGGGAGGCCCGACCTTGCCGCTCATCCTCCTGCCCGGTCTCCTGTCCGCCGGCATCGGGTCGCTCGTGTTCACCGGCGCCGCCGGCTGGACCGGCCTCGACGCCAGCGACTACGCGCTCGCGCCCGTGCCGCTGCCCGACTTCGGCACGGTCACCGTGGCGCAGATCGCATGGTGCGTCCCACTCGCGCTCGCAGCGGCCGCGTTCACAGCGGTGGTGATCCGTGGGGCGCGCGTCACCGACGCGTTCGCGGGACGGCGGCTGCTCGTGCTGCTCCCGGTCGTGGGCCTGACCGTCGCGGCGTCGGCCATCGTGTTCGGCCGGATCACGGGCGAGGACCAGCTCGTCGTGCTGTTCTCCGGTCAGGAGTCGTTCGGTGCCGTGTTCGCACGGGCCGACGAGCTGTCGATCGGCACCCTGGTGGCGCTCGTGGTCTGCAAGGGGATCGCGTGGAGCCTCTCGCTCGGCGGGTTCCGGGGCGGCCCGACGTTCCCAGCGCTCTTCCTCGGCGCCGTCGCCGGGATCCTCTGCGCGCACCTGCCCGGGCTCTCGCTCACGCCGGCGGTCGTGATCCTGATCGCTGCGATGGCGACCGCGATCCTGCGGCTCCCGCTGTCGGCGGTGATCCTGACCCTGATCCTCACCGCCGAAGCAGGGACGGGCACCGCTCCCCTGGCGATCACCTCGACCGTCGTCGCCTACGTCGCCACGCTCGCGATCGCCGCTCGCGCCGAGAGGGCGCCCGAGCGGGCGTGAGTACGCTCCGGCGATGACACACGTCTTCGTGCATGGCAATCCCGAGACGGCTGCCATCTGGGGGCCGCTCGTCGAGGCACTGCGAGACCGGGGCGTCGACGACGTGGCGCTGCTGTCGCCACCGGGCTTCGGCGCCCCGACGCCGGCCGGCTGGGGTGCCACCCGGGTCGAGTACCGCGACTGGCTGCTCGCCGAGCTCGGTGCGCTGCCGCGGCCGATCCACCTCGTGGGACACGACTGGGGTGCCGGGCACGTGTACGGCGTGCTCGGCCACCAGCCAGGTGCCGTCGACTCATGGGTGGCCGACTGCGCGGGCCTGATCCACCCCGACTACGTGTGGCACGACGCCGCGCAGCTCTGGCAGACGGCGGGCACCGGTGAGGAGATGATCGCCGGCTGGGTGGCGATGGCGCCGGCGGAGCGGGCAGCGACGCTGGAGCCCCTCGGCATCCCCGCCGACATCGCCGCCGAGCTGGCGAGCGCGCTCGACGAGGAGATGGGGCGCTGCATCCTGGCGCTGTACCGATCGGCGGCACAGCCGGTGCTCCGCGAGCTCGGCGACGCCGTGGCGGCCGCCGGCCGTCGCCCCGGGCTCGTGATCATCGCCACCGACGACCACTACGCCGGCACGCCGGCGATGGCCACCGAGGTCGCCCGGCGGGTCGGTGCCGACACGGTCACGCTCGCGGGGCTCGGCCACTGGTGGATGCTCCAGCGACCCGACGCCGCAGCCGATGCCCTCATCGCCTTCTGGGCAACCACCTGAGCGCAGTCGAAGAACGACGATCACCACGTCATCTCCTGGCAGTCGCGGTTGCCTGCGGTCTCGACCTGCAGCGTCGCGTGCGACAGGTGGAACCGCTCGCCGAGCACGGCTCGCGCGCGCTGCAGCACCGCCTGGGAATCGGCGTCGTCCGAGATCCCGAGATGCGCGGTGAGCACCTCCATCTCGCTCGTCAGCGTCCACACGTGGAGGTCGTGCACGTCCGCGACCCCGTCGATGGCGGTCAGCGCCGCCGTGATCGCCGCCAGGTCGACGCCCTCCGGTGCGGCCTGGACCAGGATCCTCACGG
>JALOLG010000420.1 GCA_025456105.1 Ilumatobacteraceae bacterium
GGCAGTGGTCGCCCACCATGAGACGCAGGGCGCGCGGGCGCTGGCGCGTGCGGGTGACGACCGCGTCGCAGCCGATCAGGCTGTCCTCCAACCGGGGCACGTCGATCACCTTGCTGCGGTCCATCACCACCGAGTGCTCGATCTCGCTGTCGACGACCTCGCACTCGGCGCCGATCGCCGAGAACGGGCCGACGAAGCTGTCGACGATCCGGGTGCCGGCGCCGATCGCGACGGGCCCGCGGACGGTGGATCGCACGATCTCGGCACCCGCGGCGACCACCACGCGCCCGTCGAGCACCGACTGCTCGTCGACGCTGCCCTCGACCGAGGGCTCGAGCCGCTCGAGCAGCAGACGGTTCGCCTCCAGGAGCGGCGTGAGCTTGCCGGTGTCGATCCACCAGCCGGTGAGCAGCTCGCAGCGCACCGGCTTGCCGGCGTCGATGAGCCACTGGATCGCGTCGGTGATCTCGAGCTCGCCGCGCGCGGACGGCTGGATCGATGCCACCGCCTCGTGGATCGATCGGTCGAACAGGTACACGCCGACGAGCGCGAGGTCCGACGGCGGGTCGGCCGGCTTCTCCACGAGGTGCACGACGTGACCGGCGTCGTCGAGCGTGGCGATGCCGAAGCGGTGCGGGTCGGGGACCTGCTTGAGCAGGATCTGCGCCGCCGGCGGCGTGGGACCCTGGCGGGCCGCCTCGAACGCCCCGACGAACGCCGCGAGGTCCTGCTCGAGCAGGTTGTCGCCGAGGTACATCACGAAGTCGTCGTCGCCGAGGAACGGTCGGGCGATGAGCACGCAGTGGGCGAGACCGAGCGGGGCGTCCTGGGGGATGTAGGTGACCGCGGCACCGAACTGCGAGCCGTCGCCGACGGCGGCCATCACCTCGTCGCGGGTGTCACCGACGATGATCCCGATCTCGGTGATGCCGGCCTCGACCATCGACCGGATCCCGTAGAACAGGATCGGCGTGTTGGCGACCGGCACGAGCTGCTTCGCCCGCGTGTGGGTGATCGGCCGCAGCCGCGTCCCGGCTCCGCCGGCGAGGATGAGCGCCTTCATGTCGAGGCGGCAGGCTAGCCCTGACCACCCGTCGTGGGGCGCGGCCCGACGCCCCGGACCTAGTCGAGGATCTCCACGGCCCCGACGTCGAGCCGCAGGCTCGCCTTGCCGTCGACCGTGTCGCCGTAGACCGGCAGCTGGAACGTCGTGAGGTTCTCGGCGACGGCCGACCGCAGCGAGTCGACCGCGTCGAC
The DNA here is from genome assembly GCA_025456105.1 of Ilumatobacteraceae bacterium. Taxonomy (GTDB): domain Bacteria; phylum Actinomycetota; class Acidimicrobiia; order Acidimicrobiales; family Ilumatobacteraceae. The sequence continues at coordinate 1,258 of JALOLG010000420.1, forward strand.
GGGATCGATCGTGTCGTCGATGCGCACCGACGAGGCCACCGAGTCGATGAGCGCGCCCGCACCGAACGGCGACGACTCGATCTGGCCGATCGCGCCGTCGACCGCCGCCCGGATGAACAGCTGCTGGCGGGCGATGCGCCCGAGGTCCGCGGTCGGGTCCATCTGCCAGTCGCCGTCGCGGAACTCCTCGTAGTAGCGGCTGCGGGCGAACGCGAGCGATTGCGTGCCGTCGAGCGTCTGGCACCCGGGCTGCAGGGCGAGCCCGGTGTTGAGGTCGCGCGTCGCGTACTGGATGCACAGGTCGACGCCGCCGATCTCGTCGACGATGCGCTTGAACCCCTGGAAGTCGACCTCGACGTAGTGGTGGATCGGCACGCCGAGCGACTCGGTGACCGTCTGGGCGAGCTGCTCGGGCCCTTCGGCGTAGGCGCTGTTGATGCGGTCCTGGCGGCCGGTGCCGGCGATCTCGACGAGCAGGTCGCGGGGCAGGCTGACGAGCGCGGCGGTGCCGTCGTCGTCCTTGCGCAGGATCATGATCGTGTCGCTGCGCCGGCCGGTGACCTGCGACGCGTCGCCCATCGACCCGAAGTCCGACGACGAGGGATCGGCGCCCTCGCGGGTGTCGGACCCGACCAGCAGGAAGTTCTGCGCCGGGCCGTCGTCGCCGGCCAGCACCGCTGAGAGGCCGTCGATCCGTGCGATGCCGGCCGTGCGGGCGTCGGCCGCGCGCAGCACCCCGACCGTCCCGAGCACGCCGACACCGACCGCGACGCCGACCACGAGCGGGAACGCGCTCCGTCGCCGGCGCCGGCGCCCGGGCGCGACGTACGAAGCGGGGGTGGACACGGTCGTCAACGGTACCGGGGGTGTCCGGACCGCGGGCGTCAGCGCGGGCGCACGTGAACGACGTCACCGACGTCGAGCCGGTGGGTGATGCCGCACTCGTCGAGCACCACGAGCCGGCCGACGTCGTCGACGTCGAGGGCCCGGCCGGCGACCACCTCCCCGGCGGGGAGCTCGACCCGCACCTGCTGGCCGAGCGTGGCGAGCGCCGCGCGATAGGCCGGTCCGACGTCGTCGGGGAGCCGGTCGAGCTCCCCCAGCAGCGCTCGCACCACGTCGCGCGGCTCGTGCTGATCGCCCAACCAGGTGGCACCGGGCGGCGCCCAGCGAACGTTGAGCCCGAGCCCCACCACCACGCTGCCGTCGGCGGCCCGCTGGGCGAGGATGCCGGCGAGCTTGCGACCGTCGACCAGCAGGTCGTTGGGCCACTTGATCACGGCCTCGATGCCCGCCACCTCGCGGCACGCCGCGATCGCGGCGAGCGCCACCCGGTGGGTG
>JALOLG010000421.1 GCA_025456105.1 Ilumatobacteraceae bacterium
AGTCGGTGAACATCCCGCTCGACCAGCGCATCGCGAAGATGGAGGCGCTCGGGGAGTACATCCAGGCCCAGGTCGACGACCACGTGGCGAACCCGCGCGACGACCTCACGTCGTACCTGCTGGCCGCCGAGATCGAGGGCCAGAAGCTGGCGCCCGAGCACGTGCGCGGCTCGAACGTGATGCTGCTGCTGGCGGGCATCGACACCACGTGGAGCGCGATCGGGTCGTCGCTCATGCACCTGTCGACGCATCCCGACGACCTCGACCGCATCGTGAAGGACCCCGACGTGATGCTGTTCGCCGTCGAGGAGCTCCTGCGCATGTACGCCCCGGTCACCATGGCCCGGCTCGTGCGCGACGACCACGACTTCCACGGGTGTCCCATGAAGGCCAACGACTGGGTGCTCCTGCCGTTCCCCGCCGCCAACCTCGACCCGGCGTTCATCGACGACCCCGACACCTTCGTCGTCGACCGGGCCGAGAACCGGCACGCGGCGTTCGGGCTCGGCATCCACCGCTGCCTCGGCTCGAACCTCGCACGGCTCGAGCTGCGGATCGCCGTCGAGGAGTTCGTGGCGCGGTTCCCGTCGTTCTCGGCGGCCGGCGAGGTGGGGTGGAGCGTGGGCCAGATCCGCGGGCCGCGCCGGCTCCCCGTGCGCATCGACGCCGTCGCCTGACATGGTCGAGCCCGCTGTCGGACCAGGGCCGGCCGCGCTCCGGTGGGCGGAGCGGCTCGGTGAGTGGGCCGTGCCCCAGCACATCCTCGACCAGGCGCCGGTGCCGCCGTGGGCGCACGACGTCGCCACGTTCACCGTCGACGAGTCGCTCGACCGCGACACCACGTCGGCGAGGTGGGCCCGCGAGGTGCTGCCGCCGTCGGGTGGGACGGTGCTCGACGTCGGGTGCGGCGGCGGCCGGTCGTCGCTGGCGCTCGTGCCGCCGGCCACCGAGCTGATCGGCGTCGACCAGAGCGAGGCGATGCTGCAGGCGTTCGTCGAGGCGTGCGCCCGAGCGGGTGTGGCGCGGCGCACCGTGCAGGGTCGTTGGCCCGACGTGGCACCCGACACCCCCGTGGCCGATGTGGTCGTGTGCCACCACGTCTTCTACAACGTCGCCGACCTCGTGCCGTTCGTCCTGGCGCTGACCGATCACGCCCGGCTCGCCGTGGTCGTCGAGCTGCCGCCCCGGCACCCGCAGTCGGCGCTCAACGATGCGTGGCGGCACTTCTGGGGCGTCGAGCGACCCGACGGCCCGACCGATGCCGACGCCGTCGCCGTGCTGCGCGAGATCGGCCTCGACCCGGAGGCGACCAGATCGCCGAGGGGTCCGCTCGCACGGTCGGTGTCGGATCCGGCCGCCGCCGTCGCCTCGGCCCGCCGGCGCCTGTGCCTCACGCCCGACCGCGACGACGAGCTCGCGGCGTACCTCGCCGAGCACCCGCTCGTGTGGATGTCGGAGGTCACGACCCTGCGCTGGGCCGGCGAGGGCACCGTCTGACGCTCCTCGGGACATCGGGGACCTTGGCCCCTGTCCTGATCGCATCGACTGTCGTCAATATGGCCGTGTGGATGCTCGTACGACGCCGGACGTGACCTCCCCGGTGCCGGGTGCGGCGGCTGCCCCGCGCGGCTCGGTCGTCGCGCTGCGCCGATGGGGGCCGCTCGTCGGTGCGGCGGTCGCGTGGTGGCTGCTGTACCGGTGGAACCGGCCGTTCTGGGACTGGGTGGTGTTCGACGTCATGGGGATGGACCCCGACTCCCACTGGGGTGAGGCCGTCCACTTCTTCTGCTACGACGTGACCAAGATCGCGCTGCTCCTGTCCGGGGTGATCTTCGTCGTCACGATCCTGCGCAGCTTCATGTCGGTCGAGAAGACCCGCTCGCTGCTCGGCGGGCGGCGCGAGGGTGTGGGCAACGTCGCCGCGGCGGGCCTCGGCGTCGTCACGCCGTTCTGCTCGTGCTCGGCCGTGCCGGTGTTCATCGGGTTCGTCGCGGCCGGCGTGCCACTCGGGGTCACGATGAGCTTCCTCATCGCGAGCCCGATGGTCAACGAGGTCGCGATCGTGCTGCTGTTCGGGCTCTTCGGGTGGCAGGTCACGGCGCTGTACATCGGGTTCGGCCTGCTGATCGCGATCGTGGCGGGCATGGTGCTCGGCCACCTCCGGCTCGAGCGGTGGGTGGAGCCGTTCGTGTTCCAGACGACCCTGCGGGGCAAGCCGGTCGACCCGTCGCTGGGACTGACGTGGGACGACCGGATCCAGATGGGCCGTGAGGAGGTCGTGACGATCCTCCGCAAGGTCTGGCCCTACCTGCTGGTCGGCATCGGCGTCGGGGCGGTCATCCACGGCTGGGCGCCCGAGGACTGGTTCGCCGACCACGCGACCGGGCTGCTCGGCGTGCCGATCGCCGTCCTGGTCGGGATCCCGCTGTACTCGAACGCAGCCGGCGTCCTGCCGCTGGTGGAGGCGCTGCACGACAAGGGCCTGCCGATGGGGACGGTGCTCGCGTTCATGATGAGCGTCGTCGCGCTGTCGCTGCCGGAGATGATCCTGCTCCGCCGCGTGCTGCGGCTCCCGCTGATCGTCACCTACGTCT
>JALOLG010000422.1 GCA_025456105.1 Ilumatobacteraceae bacterium
CTCGCCGACGTGGACGGTCGCGATGGGGTGATCACGGCTGCGGAGCTCGAGCAGATGTCCGAGGCCGAGCGCGCCCAGGTGATCCAGGCGTCCGTCATTCGCAGCTGGGACGACGTTGCCGAGCCCTTCCGTTCCGAGGTCCTTGCGACGGCGGAGCGGCTCAGCGCACAACGCCGCGCTGGCGCCTGACCGCGTCGTCCGCTTCACCGACGAGTGCTTCGACAGCGTCGAAGCACTGCCCCCACCGGAGCGAGGTGCCGACGGCGGTCCATCGGTCCACGACTTCCTCGTGCTCGAGCTGCCGTCGATCCGAGATCGACTCGCTCACGACGTCGAAGGAAGCACCCTTCCCACCGATGATCCGGGGCTGCACGTCTACATCGGCCCGCCTTGATCGACGTTCTGCGCCTTGGTCACGATTCCTTGCGCCGACGGACGAGGAATCGTGACCAAGGCGCTTTGGTCGCGATTCGTTGCGATCGGGACAGGTGCCGATGCGGCGGCGGGGACGGCGCGCTACAGGCCGATGGTGAGAGGGACGACGATGGGCGTCACGATCAGCGTCGCCAGGGTGAGGGGCGCGCCGAGGCGGGTGAAGTCGGCGAAGCGGTAGCCGCCGAGGGAGTACACCATCGTGTTCGTCTGGTAGCCGATCGGCGACAGGAACGAGCACGACGCCCCGATCAGCACCACGATCGCCATCGAGCGCGGGTCGAGCCCGGCCTGCTCGGCCGTCGCCACCGCCACCGGGAACATCACCGCCGCGGCGGCGTTGTTCGACAGCAGCTCGGTCAGCAGCATCGTCGCCGCGAGCACCGCCACGAGCTGGCCGACGTCGCCGAACGGATCCCCGAGGCGCGACAGCAGCGACGCCAGCTCGGCCGCCAGCCCGCTCGTCTGCACCGCCACGCCCAGGCTGATCGACATCGCGATCGTCAGCACGACGTTCACGTTCACCGCCCGGCGGGCCTCACCCAGGCTGATCACCCGCAGCCCGAGCAGCACCACCACCGCCAGCAGCGCCGACTCCAGCAGGTCGAGCACCTCGAACACCGCCAGCCCCACCATCGCCACGATCGCCACCAGCACCACCCAGGCGTGGGCCCGTCTCGGAGGCGGTGACGTGTCGAGTGGTGCGATGACGGCGAAGTCGCCGTGCCCGCCCCACTGCTCGCTGAACGTGGGCGTGGCGAGCACGAGCAGCACGTCGCCGCTGCGCAGCTCGACCGTGCCGAGCTTGCCGGGCAGGTCGTCGTCGTGACGCCGGATCGCCAGCACCGCCGCCCCGTAGCGGGCCCGGAAGCCCGACTCCTTGAGGGTCGAGCCGACCAGGTCGGAGCTCTCGCCCACCACCGCCTCGAACAGCGCCGAGTCGGGCTGGTCGCCCACGCCCGGCAGGTGCGCCTCCTCGGCGAGGGTGAGCCCGTCGATCTCCACGAGATCCACCACGTCGGTGACGTCGCCGGCGAAGAAGCAGGCGTCGCCGGCGCCGAGCCGGGTCTCGGGCCGGGCCGTCACGAGGTGGCCGTCGCGCTCGATCCCCGCCAGGAACACGCCCCGCAGGTGGCGCAGGCCGGCCTCCTCCACGGTGCGGCCGACGAGCGGGCCGCCCGGGGTGACGAGCATCGTGATCGTGTACCGGCGGGCCTGCTCGGCGGGCTCGACGTCGCCGACGTGGCGTGAGCGGAGGAGGAGCGGTGCGACGAGGGCGAGGATCGTCACGCCGACGAGTGCGACGGGCAGGCCGACCGGGGTGATCTCGAACACGCTGAGCGGGCCCTCGCCGTAGCGGCGGAGGAGGTCGGACACCACGAGGTTGGTCGACGTGCCGATCACCGTGATCACGCCCCCGAGCACGGCCGCGTACGAGAGCGGCATGAGGTAGGTGGCGGCGGAGCGGCCGGCCCGGCGGGTCCAGGTGACCACCCGCGGTGCCATGAGCGCGACGAGTGGGGTGTTCGGCAGCACGGCCGAGATGGCTGCGGTCGTGGTGGTGAGGCGGGCGAGGCGCACCCGGCTCGACATGCCGTTGCCGCCGTTCGTGGGGCTGCCGCCGAGGATCCGGTCGACGAGCGGCGACAGCGCGCCGGTCACGGTGGCCGCGCCGGCGAGGACGTACAGCGCGGCGATCGTGGCGGGCGCACTCGACGACAGCCCGCTCAGCGCCTCCGACTGATCCACCACGTCGGTGAGCAGCAGCACGAACACGGCGAGCCCCATCGCCGCGCTCGTGGGCAGGCGCTCGGCGATCAGCACTCCGAACGTGAGGAGCAGCACCACCAGCGTGATCCAGGCGTCCCCGCTCATCCCGTGGTCCCTCGGCGATGGTCGCCGTCGCTCGCCTTGGTCACGATTCCTCGCGACGACGGTTCACGAATCGTGACCAAGCCGCTTCGGTCACGATTCCTTCGGCAGGCGTCCGGCGCCTTGGCCACGATTCGTTCCGGCGTGGCGTGAGTAATCGTGACCAAGGCGCTTTGGTCACGATTCATGGCGGGCGGGCGGGCGGACGGGAGCGAGCGGGTGGATGGACGGGTGGTCAGCGGGTGGGGCCGAGGATCATGCCGGCGGCGACGGTGAAGCTCGTGG
>JALOLG010000049.1 GCA_025456105.1 Ilumatobacteraceae bacterium
GTGGCTGGCGGCCTGCTCGGCGTTGCGGGCGAACTCCGACACCGAGTCGCCGCCGAACTTGCGCTGGGCCTCGGCGGCCAGCACCAGCGCCACCATCGTCTCGGCGACCACGCCCATGGCCGGCACGGCCGTGACGTCGGTGCGCTCCTTGAACGACACAGCGGACTCCTTGGTGGCCGTGTCGACCGTCTCGAGCGTCGGGACGTTGAGCGTGGCGAGCGGCTTCATCGCTGCTCGCACCACCACGAGCTCGCCGGTGGAGATGCCGCCCTCGGTGCCGCCCGCGAGATCCGATCGACGCCGGTAGCGGCCGGCGTCGGCGTCCCAGTGGATCGGGTCGTGCGCGGCGCTCCCACGCCGTCCGGCCACCTCGAACCCGTCACCGATCTCGACGCCCTTGACGGCCTGGATGCTCATGACCGCCTGCGCCAGCAGCGCGTCGAGCTTGCGGTCCCAGTGGACGTGGCTGCCGAGCCCCACCGGCACACCCGAGGCCAGCACCTCGACCACACCGCCGAGCGAGTCCCCGTCCTTGGCCGCCGCCTTGATCTCGGCGATCATCGCCTCGGCGGCGGTGGGATCGAAGCAGCGCACGGGCGACTCGTCGACCGTGGCGAGGGCGGCGACCGTGGGTCGGGGCGCACCGGCCGGCACGCGGGCGGCGCCCATCTGGATCACGTGGGAGATCACGTCGACGCCGAGGACGGCCAGCAGCTTCTTCGCGACCGCGCCAGCGGCCACCCGCGCCGCCGTCTCACGAGCGCTCGCCCGCTCGAGGACGTCGCGAGCGTCGGTGAAGCCGTACTTCTGCATGCCGGCCAGATCGGCGTGACCGGGCCGCACCTGCGTGAGCGGCGACTCGGTGGCCCCCGGCGCCGCCGACATCTCGGCGTGCCACTTGTCGCTGCGGTACCACTCGGTGTTCTTGATCTCGATCGCGAGCGGCGACCCCAGCGTGCGACCGTGCCGCACCCCGCCCACGAGCGTCAGCTCGTCGACCTCGAAGCGCTGCCGCGGCCCGCGCCCGTAGCCCAGGCGGCGCCGGGCCAGCTCGGCCTGGATCTCCTCGACCGTGATCTCGAGCCCCGCGGGCAGCCCCTCGACCACCACCACGAGGGCGGGGCCGTGCGACTCGCCGGCGGTGAGGTAGCGGAGCATCGGGGCGAGGCTACCGGTGGCGTCGGGCCAGTTCGGCCTCTGCGGCCGCCCGCATGGCGCCGACGTCGGGATCGTCGCCGGTCCACCAGCGCTGCTGCAGGGCGGCCTGGTGGACGAGCATGCCGAGACCGTCGACCGTCGCCGCGCCCGCCGCCCGCGCCGCCCGGAGCAGCCCCGTGTCGAGCGGGTGGTACACGATGTCGACCACCACCTGACCGGCCCGGAGCCGGCTCGGATCCAGCGGCAGCGCCCCGGGATCGCCCATCCCCACCGACGTGGCGTGCACCACCAGCCCAGCGGCCGCGAGGTCGTCGAGGTCACCCACCCGGCCGACCGGCGTCAGGGCAGCCGCCACCTCGGCTCGATCGACGGTGCGGTTCACCACCACCACCTCGGCCGCGCCCGCCCGCCCCAGCGCCTCCACGATCGCTCGGGCAGCGGCCCCGGCGCCGACCACGGCCGCACCGACCCCGGCGACCGGGTGCCCGGCGGCCAGCACCGACGCCACGAGTCCGTCACCGTCGGTGCTCGTGCCGAACGTGGTGCCGTCGGCCCGCAGCACCACCGTGTTGACCGAGCGCAGACGTCGCGCCGCCTCGTCGACGACGTCGAGCGCGGCGATCACGTCCTCCTTGTGCGGCGTCGTCACCGCCAGCCCGCGGATGCCGAGCGTGCGCATGGCCGCCACGGCGGCCGCACCCTCACCGGGGGCGACCTCGAAGGCGAGGAACGTCCAGTCGCGCCCCGCTGCGTCGAAGGCGGCCGCATGGATCGCGGGCGACAGGCTGTGCCGCACCGGCGCGCCGATCACGGCCGCGACCTGGGTGGTGGCCGTCGGGGTCACAGCACCCCGGCGGCGATCGCGGCCTGGATGTTCTCCTCGTGCTGCTCGAGCGTGACTGCGAAGGCGTGACGCCCGTCGGCGTCGGCGAGCACGTAGTAGAAGAGCCGGCACCCGGTGGTGGGGTCGGGGAGGTCCTGGCAGAGCGGATCACCCGGTGGCAGGTCGCCCGGGCGCGCCGTCGCCGCGGCGCGGATCGATGCCCGCCCCGGGTTGGCGATCGGCGTCGGCGGCAGCCCCTCGTACAGGTACGTGTTGTACGGCGAGTCGATCGTGCGGAGCACGGGGAACGGCAGCGTCGGGTCCTGGCCGTAGTAGACCGAGGCGTCGATCTGGAGCTTCTGGCCGGCCGCGATCCGGTTCCAGATGACCTGGGCGATCTTGGGCCGGTCCTGTTCCACCTTCGCCTCGCGCTCCACCAGCGAGGCGACGATGAGCACCTCGTACGGGGTGCGCAGCAGCTCGCGGGCGTTCTCCTCGAGATCCTCCTGGGCGGCCACCCGCTCCATCAGCGCCGCCATGCGCTCCACCACCTGCGCCTCGCTGTCGCTGTTCGACACCTGGTACGTGTCGGGGAACAGCAGGCCCTCCATGGTGGTGATCCAGGGTGGCCGCAGCTCGGAGCCCACCGCGCCGGAGGTGGCGGCGGTGAGGAACTCGTCGGCCGACAGCCGCTCGATGTCGCGGCCGAGGCGCTCGGCCATCTGCTCGACGGTGAACCCCTCCGGGAAGGTGATCTGGGAGTAGGTGAGCGCCGGTGGCGTGTTGAGCTGCGCCTGCACGTCGCCCATGTGGGCGCCGGTCGGGATCTGGTAGTAGCCCGGGGTGACGGTGAGCCCCTCGTTGCGCTCGACGTACCACTGGAAGAGCCCCTCGTCGGCGATGAGCCCGGCGTCGGCCAGCCGGGCGGCGATCGACTCGACCGTGTCGCCCTCGTTGACGGTGAACGTGATCGTGGCGCCGGCCTCGCTCGGGGCGTTCACGCGCCGCACGTACCACCACCCCACCATCCCGGCGACGAGGATCGCCACGGCACCGGCCGCGAGCGCGGTCCACACCAGCCACTTGATGATGCGCGTCTGGCGCCGGGGGCGCTCCACGACGGGCACCCGACCCGGGTCGTCCCAGCCGTCGGTGTCCCAGTCGTCGGGTTGCAGGGTCAGCGCCACGGCGCTCCCTGCTCGCGCCGGGCGTCGAGCCACGACTGCAGCATCACCGCCGCCGCGGCGGCATCGACGCGACCGCGGCGCTGGTGCGACCGCATGCCCAGCTCGGCCATCCGCCGCTCGGCGGTGACCGACGTGAGGCGCTCGTCGTGGGTGACCACCGGCACGCCGACCACGGTAGCCAGCCGCTCGGCCTCCTCGAGGGCAGCCCGGGCGGCCGGCCCCACCGACCCGTCGAGTGCGAGCGGGAGCCCGACCACGACGGTGCCGACCTCCTCGTCGGCCACCACCCGAGCGATCGCCTCGCGATCGACCCGTGGCGAGCGCGAGCGCTGGAGGATCGTCAGCGGGCTCGCCAGCGTGCCGCTCGCATCGCTGAGCGCCAGGCCGATCCGCTTGGAGCCGAGGTCGACGCCGAGCGCGCGCATCAGCCGGTGGCAGCCGCCCGGGCGAGCTCGAGCGCAGCGGCGATGGCGCTCGCGTCCTTGCCGCCCGCGGTGGCCACGTCGCCCTTGCCACCACCACCGCCGCCGACGGCCTTGGCGGCGTCACGGATGAGGGCCGCCGCGTCGCCGTCGCGCACGGCGGCCACGAGGCCGACACCGCCGGTGGCGGTGACGCCCACCAGGACCACCCGCGACACCCCCGGCACCTGGCGCACGGCGATCGCGAGCTCGCGGAGGTCGCCCGGGGCCAGTCCGTCGACCTGCTCGACCACGACACCGTCGACCGCGCCTGCCGCCAGCTCGGTGGCGCGCCCGCGAGCCAGCTGGCCGCGCAGCTGCTTGATCTCGTCGTGGAGCTGCTTCACCTCGTCGAGCTTGCGTCGCACGCCCTCGACGAGACCGTCGGACTGCGCACCGAGCAGCCGCGTCGCCTCCTCGACGGCCGCCACCTCCCGCTGGAGCAGCTCGACCGTGTGGCTCCCCGTGACGGCCTCGATGCGGCGCAGGTTCGAGCCGATCGACGCCTCCGACACGATCTTCACGGTGCCGATGTCGCCGGTGGCGCGCACGTGCGTGCCACCGCACAGCTCGATCGAGCTGCCGGCCTCGAGCACCCGCACCACGTCGCCGTACTTGTCGCCGAAGAAGGCGATGGCACCGAGACGCTCGGCCTCGTCCTTGGAGGTCTCGTAGGCGCGCACCGGGGCGTTCGCCAGCGTCTCGCCGTTCGCGAGCCGCTCGACCTCGCGGATCTCGTCGTCGCTGAGCGCGGCGTAGTGCGAGAAGTCGAACCGGAGGCGGTCGGGACCGACGAACGAGCCGGCCTGCTTGACGTGCTCGCCGAGCACCCGGCGCAGGGCCCAGTGGAGCACGTGGGTGCCCGTGTGGTTGCGCCGGATCGCCGAGCGGCGGTCGACGTCGATGGCCGCTGTCACCATCTGCCCCGGAGTGACGCTGCCCGACGCGACCCGAGCGACGTGCCGTCGCAGCCCGGGCAGGGCGAAGGTGGTGTCGAGCACCTCGAGGACCCCCGTGGACGACGTGATGGTGCCCGTGTCGCCCACCTGACCACCCGACTCGGCGTAGAACGGCGTGCGGTCGAGGAACACCTCGAGGGTGCCGTCCGGGCCGTCGATGGCGGCGAGCACGCGGCTCTCGGTGCTGTCGTCGGTGTAGCCCAGGAACTCCGTGATGCCGAACTGCTCGACGATCTCCCGGTAGCGGTCGACCAGCTCGGGGTCGGCGCCCGCACCCGTGCGGGCCGCCTTGGCCCGCTCGCGCTGCTCGGTCATCTCCTGCTCGAACCCCGCGAGGTCGACGGCGACGTCGCGCTCGCCGGCGATCTCCTGGGTGAGCTCGAGCGGGAACCCGTAGGTGTCGTGGAGCAGGAACGCCGTGCTCCCCGACAGCGTGCCGCCCGCCTCGGCGAGCTCGCCGTCGAGGATGCCGAGGCCCGTGGTGAGGGTGCGGCGGAAGCGCTCCTCCTCCTTGGTGAGGACGTCGACGAGGAAGTCGCGCTGCTTCACCACGTCGGGATAGGCGGCGCCCATGACCTCGATCGCGGTCTCGGTGAGCCGAGGCATCACGAGCCGCTCCGTGCCGAGCAGGAAGGCGTACCGCACGGCTCGGCGCAGGATCCGGCGCAGCACGTAGCCGCGGCCCTCGTTCGACGGGAACACGCCGTCGGCCACCAGCATCGTGGCCGACCGGGCGTGCTCGGCGAGGACGCGCATGGCGAAGCTCTCGCGGTCGTGGTAGTCGCCGGGACGGTAGGTCTTGCCGGTGAGCGAGCACGCCGTGTCGAGCAGCGGCTGCATGAGGTCGGTCTCCCAGACGGCGTCGACGCCCTGCAGCAGCGTGAGGATGCGCTCGAGACCGGCACCGGTGTCGATCGAGGGGCGCGGCAGCGGGGTGCGCGACCCGTCGGGTGCCTGGTCGTACTGCATGAAGACCAGGTTCCAGAACTCCATGAAGCGGTCGCCCGCCGGATCGTGGAGGGGGCCGCCGTCGGGGCCGAACGCCGGGCCGCGGTCGATGTGGATCTCGCTGCACGGCCCGCACGGGCCGGTGTCGCCCATCTGCCAGAAGTTGTCCTTGTCGCCGAGGCGCTGGATGCGCTCCATCGGCACACCCACCTGCTCGTGCCAGATGGCCTCTGCCTCGTCGTCGCTCTCGTGCACGGTGATCCACAGTCGGTCGCCGTCGAAGCCCCACACGTCGGTGACCAGCTCCCAGCTCCAGGGGATCGCCTGCTCCTTGAAGTAGTCGCCGAAGCTGAAGTTGCCCAGCATCTCGAAGAACACCAGGTGGCGCTTCGTGCGACCGACGTCGTCGAGGTCGTTGTGCTTGCCGCCGGCTCGTGCGCACTTCTGCGAGCTCACCGCCCGCGAGTAGGGCGCGACCTCGTCGCCCACGAAGTAGGACTTGAACGGCACCATCCCGGCCACGGTGAACAGCACGGTCGGGTCGTGCGGGATGAGGCTCGCCGACGGCACCACCACGTGGTCGCGCGCCGCGAAGAACTCGCGGAACGAGTCGCGCAGGCGGTCGGCGGTGATCGGGTTCGACGGATCCATCAGGCCGCCGAGCCTACCGACCCCCTGTACGGGCGCTGCCTGCTGGTTAGCCTCCCGGCCCGTGGCCACCACCCCCGACGACGTGCACGAGTGGATCAGCTTCGAGGACCCCGACGAGCAGCGCACCTGGGAGTTCGACGCCACCTACCTCCGCTCGCACCACACGTGCATCTACGGCGCCGGCTGCCAGGGCGTGCTCGACGGCCCGGCCGCGGAGATGATGCAGGGGTGCTGCAGCTACGGCGCGCACTTCGTCGACGACGACGACGTACAGACCGTGGTGCGGGCCTTCGTCCGGCTCGATCCGTCCCAGATGCAGTTCCACGCCGAGGCCGTCGCCGAGGGGTTCCTCGCCCCGGGCGAGCCCGGCGACGACGGCGAGCGCGTCACCACGACCCGGCTCGTCGACGACGCGTGCATCTTCCTCAACCGCCCGGGCTTCGCCGGCGGCCCGGGGTGCGCGCTCCACATCGGCGCGCTGGCAGCCGGCGAGCGACCGCTCGACTGGAAGCCCAACGTGTGCTGGCAGGTGCCCGTGCGGCTCGAGCACCACACCGACGACCACGGGCACGTCACGTCACGGCTGCGCGAGTGGAAGCGGCGCGACTGGGGCCCGGGCGGCGCCGAGTTCCACTGGTGGTGCACCGAGGCGCCCGAGGCCTTCGTGGGGTCCGAACCCGTCTACCTGGCCAGTCGCGACGAGATCGTCGAGCTCGTGGGCCAGCACATCTACGACCTGATGGTCACCCAGCTCGAGCGCCCGGGCTGGACGCCGCTCCCCCACCCCACGGTGCGGCGCTGAGGCCGCGTCGACCGACGGCGCCGGTCGACTCAGAGCTCTTCGTCGTCGTCCTCGTCGTCGAACCGCACGCCGTACTTCTCCGCGATCGCCGCGTAGTCGTCGTCGTCCTCGGTGTCGTGACGGGTGGAGGTGGCGGTGGAGCGGTCGCCGAGGCCCAGGTCGAAGGCTCCCGGTCCGGACTGCTTCAGCTTGCGCGCCTCTTCGAAGCGGCGATGTCGACCCTTCTTCACGACAGGGCTCCCAGCGGTGAGACGAATGTGTGGACGCTCAGACTACCGTGCCGACCCCCGGCAACGACGGCATCAGCCCTGAGCAGGTGCGTCAGGGCACGTCGACCAGCCGCAAGCCGCCGCGACCGTCGAACGTGAGCGCGGCGTGGCCCGCCACCAGGCGCCGGATGCCGTCGCCCAGGAGCTCGGAGCGCCACCCGGTGGCGAGCCGGGCCCCCTCGTCGCCCCGGAGGAGCGCCACGAGATCGGCACGGGTGGCGAGCAGGCCGGTGTCGATGCGCTCCTGGCGCGCCACCTGGCTCACCCAGGCCGACACCAGGGCGACGGCGGGACGGAGGTCGCGCTCGAGGTCGTCGACGCTCGGCGGCGCCTCCGGGGGGTCGGCCGTCATCCCGATGCGAACGGCCTCGAGGATCTGCTCGGCGATCTGGCCCTTGGTGAACCGCCCGTCGACGCCGCGCGCCTGGGCCAGCTCGGCGGTCGTGGTGGGCTGCCGCTGGGCGATGCCCAGGATCGCCAGATCGGGCAGCACCTGGCGCACCGGCTGGTTCGTGGCGGCCGCCCGGCGCTCGCGCCAGGCCGCGAGGGCCCGGGCCACGGCCCGCCCCCGCGGCCGGAGCGCCTTGACGTCCTTCAACCGCAGCCACGCGTCCTCCGGCTCGGCGCCGCTGACCGGCCGGGCGCACAGGTCGGCGATCGCCGCCGCGGCCCAGCCCGAGCGCCCGGCAGCCTGCAGCCGGCCCTCGAGCCGGTCGTGCACCTCGAGCAGGTAGGCCACGTCGGCGGCGGCATAGGTGCGCTGGGCCTCGGTGAGCGGGCGCCGGAGC
>JALOLG010000423.1 GCA_025456105.1 Ilumatobacteraceae bacterium
GAGCTCGCCGAGGCGCTCGCCGAGGGCGGCTTCGACCACCGCTGGGACGGCGACGAGCTCGTGGTCCCCGAGGCGCTCGAGGGTGCGATCGACGCGATGTTCGCCGAGCTCGAGGCCGACCTCGGCCCGTTCCCGGTGGTGCTCGGCGCCGACGAGCACGGCACCGAGTTCGGTCTCGACGAGTGGCCCGACGCCGATCGCGAGCTGCTGTCGACGGCCCTCGTGGAGGCGCAGATCCCCCATCGGTGGGAGGGCACCACGGTGATCGTGGCCGCCGACGCCGAGCACGAGGTCGACGACCTCCTCGACGCCATCGAGCGCGGCGACATCGCCTCGTTCGACGATGCGGGTGGCCCGCCCGAGGGGGTCATCGGCACCCTGTTCTCGATCGCCGACCGGTTGGCTCGCGACCCGCTCGACAGCGGGGCCCGGCACGAGCTGCTCGAGCTGGCGCCGCTGCTCCACGAGCGCCAGCCGCCGTTCGGGCTGGCCGTGCGGGAGTGGGGCACCATGGTGCGCCGCACGCGCGACCTCGTCGCGGAGTTCGAGGGCGACGCCTTCGACGAGTCCGACGTGATCGGGCTCGCGCAGGAGCTGCGCTCGGCCGTGCGTCCCTACGCCTGATCTCTCGTCCCCGACCACGCGTCGGTACGCTCGCCGGCGATGCTGCTGGCCGAGCTCGAGGTGTGGCACACCCGTCCGGCCGTGCCCACGCGTCGGATCTCGCTCGGGCACCTCGTGCTCCCCGTGGAGCCGCCGCCCGGGTTCGGTGGGCTCCTGCTGGGCGCCGTCGCCGCAGCGCACGCCCGCGACCTCGACGACGACCTGCTGCTCGACGTGCACCGGCTGGTCGACCAGGTGGGCCGGGGCGAGCGGATCGTCCAGCCGCGGCTGCGCCACCGCTTCCAGGTCGACCGCCACGGGCTCTCGCACAGCGTCCACCGCATGATCGGCGACGGTGACGACCTCGAGTTCGCGTTCGAGACCACCGGCACGGGGCTCGCCCAGGTGCTCGGTGCGGTCTACGCCCTCGAGCGGCTCGACCTCGACGTCCGCCGCTCGCTCGCTCCCGTGCTGCACGCCGGGTTGCGCTGGCGGGGTCCGATCGGTCCGGCCCTCGTGGCCCACCTCGCGGGCGGCCAGGCCCTGGCCCTCACCCAGCTCGCCGACCCGCGCGGCTGGGCGCTCGACGTGCTCGGGTTCCCCGCCGACGTCGCGCACGTGTCCAAGCGCGACGTGACGGCGCACTACCGCAAGCGGCTGCGAGCGGTCCACCCCGACCACGGTGGCGACACCTCGACCGCCAGCCGGTCGATCGAGGAGCTCAACGAGGCTCGCCGCATCCTCACCATCGGCCTCTCGTGAGCCGGCCGACGTCGCCCTCGCTGCTGCTGTTCCCGGGAGCGGGGAGCTCGGCCTCCCACCCCTCGCTGCTCGCCGTCGAGGCGGCGGTCGCGCCCCGCCCGTGCGTCCGGGCGGACTTCCCGTACCGGCGAGCCGGGCGCCGTGCACCGGATCGGGCCCCGATCCTCATGGCGGCCGTGCGCGACGAGCTCACCGGCTTCGGTCGCCGACGGGTGGTGATGGGCGGCCGCTCGATGGGCGGTCGGATCTGCTCGATGGTCGCGGCGGGGGCCGACGGGCTCGCACCGCCGACCAGCGTGGTGGGCCTCGTGCTGATCGCCTACCCGCTCCACCCACCCGGTCGGCCCGACCGGCTCCGCACCGAGCACCTGCCCGCGATCGAGGTGCCGTGCCTGTTCGTGAGCGGCACCCGCGACGCCTTCGGCACCCCCGACGAGCTGCGCGCGGCGACCGAGCTGATCCCGGCGCCGGTGGAGCACGTCTGGATCGACGGCGGCACGCACGATCTGCGCGGGGCCGACGAGCGGGTCGCCGCGGCCGTGGCCGAGTTCGTCAGCGGGCTGGGTGCTCGTCGACCAGCGGCTGGTCCTCGGGGTTGAGCTCCTCGAGCCCGCGATGGGCGGTCTCGGGGAACGAGGTGAGCACGGTGATCACCACCACGATCTGGCCGAGGGCCAGCAGCCCCATCACCTGCCCGTGCGGCCAGCCGGTGTCGAGCAGCGCGCCCGCGAGCAGCAGCCCGGCGATGCCGCCGAGCAGCGCCGACGCGGTGAGCAGCCCGGCGGCGCGACCTCGGTTGCCGGTGGGGAACAGCTCGGTGCGGTACACGGCGAGCGCCGGGTAGGCCGCGCTCGACAGGATGCCGCCGAGCAGCGCCGACACCCAGAGCGCCGGGCCGCCGACGGCGAAGGCCGCGACGATGAACGCGGTGCCGAGCGGGAGCGTGAGCGCGATCAGACGGCGTCGCCCGCTCGTGTCGGCGAACCGTCCGCCGACGATCAATCCGAGACCGGCCGGCGTGCCGACGACGATCGAGAATATGCCGATCATCCCGCCGGAGAAGTCGCGGATGTCGGTGAGGTAGCGGTTCTGGAAGAAGCTCGCCGGCGCGACGAAGATGCTGCCGGCGAACGCGACGGTCGCGAGCAGCGCCAGGCGGCGGCGGTTGAGGCGGGGGGAGCGGGCCCCGGGCGCGGCGACGTGGTGGGCGGCGAAGCGACG
>JALOLG010000424.1 GCA_025456105.1 Ilumatobacteraceae bacterium
CGGTTCACGGGCACCGGCACCGAGTCGCCCGTGGTGGGATCGACGATCGAACCGGCGTCGGTGCCGAACGCGATGGTGTTGACGGGGATGCCGCGCTCACGGGCGAGCGCCGCACCCTCCTCGTTCGGCGTGCCCTGGGTGGTCTCACCGTCGGAGAGCAGCACGATCGAACCCGGCGCCTCCTCGCTGCCGGCCGCGACCTCGTCGTCGCGAGCCGTCTCGATCGCGCCGACCGAGGCGATGACCGCATCACCGATCGCCGTGCCCTGGCCCAGCTCGGCCCGGTCGATCACTCGACGGACCGCGTCGAGGCGCGTCGTGGGCTGGATGAGCTGGCGAGCCTGGCCGTCGAACCCGACCACCCCGACGGCCACGCCGTCAGGGACGACGTCGAGGAAGCGGCCGGCCGCGTCCTTGGCCGCCTCGATGCGCGACGGATCCACGTCGGTGGCCTCCATCGAGAGCGATGTGTCGATGGCCAGCACCACGATGCGACGGGTCTCGGTGACCTCGTCGGCCACGGTGGGGCGAGCGGTCGCGAGCGCCCCGACGACGATGCCGAGCAGCAGCACGACGGCGGTGACATGACGCCGCCAGCCGGGCCGGTCGGGCGCCACCTCGTCGAGCAGCTCGACCGAGGTGAAGCGCAGCGCGTACCGACGGCGACGGGCCTGGAGCACCAGGTACCCCACGCCGAGCAGCACGGGCACGACGAGCAGGACCAACCGCCAGGGCGAGATGAACTCGAGCCAGCTCACGACGCCGCCTTCCGGGTGGCGGGCCGGGCCGCCTGCCGTCGGGCCTGGCGGCCCGAGACGAATCGCACCACGTCGAGCACCCAGTCGCGCTCGGTGCTCACCACCAGGTGGTCGACGCCGGCCGAGGCCAACGACGATGCGATCGCCTCGCGACGACGTCGTGCCGCTGCGTCGAAGCCCGCCCGCACCTTCGCATCGTGGGTGTCGACGAGTCGCCGACGCCCGGTCTCGGGATCCTCGACGGCCACCAGACCGACGTCGGGCAGCGTCCGCTCGCGAGGATCGGTGACCTCGACGGCCACCACGTCGTGGCGCTGGGCGAGCGCCCGCAGCGGCCGCACGTAGCCCGGCGCGCCGAGGAAGTCCGACACGACCACGACCATGCCGCGACGGCGCGCGCTGCGCGCCGTCCGCTGGAGCGCTGCGCCGAGGTCGGCGTCGTCACGGTCCACCGGCGGCTCGCGCAGAGCGGCCAGCAGCGCCGCCACGTGGGCGCGACCCGACCGGGCCGGCACCACGCGCTGGTGGCGCCCACAGGTCACGGCACCGATCCGGTTGCCACCGCCCGTCGCGAGCAGCGCGAACGCCCCGGCGACCGACCACGCCAGCTCGTGCTTGGTCGAGCGCCCGGTGCCCACGCCCATGCTGGCCGAGCGGTCGAGCACCAGCCACAGCTCGAGCTCGTGGTCGGCGATGGTGTCGCGCACGTGCGGCGTGCCGGTGCGCGCCGTCACCGCCCAGTCGATGTGGCGAGGATCATCACCCGCAACGTAGGGCCGGGCCTCGCCGCGCTCGGTGCCGTGGCCGGGCAGGAGCCCGGCGTGATCGCCCGCGAGCAGACCGTCGAGCCGCCGCAGCACGGCCAGCTCGAGCCGCTCGACCGGGGTCTCCGACGGCGCCGGGATCCGGGACCGCTGCGGGATCGGCTGCACGCCCTCGGGCGCGCCGCCGGCAGGACGTCGACCGCGCATGGTCAGCCCGCCCGATGACGGGGTGCGACCACGGTCGTGAGCAGCTGCACGAGCACGTCGTCGACGGGGACCCCGTCGGCCACCGCGTCGAACGAGAGCACGAGCCGGTGGTTCAGCACGTCGTAGGCCACGTCGTAGACGTCCTGCGGGAGCAGGTGGTCGCGGCCGCGCAGCAGCGCGAGCGCGCGGCCGGCCTGCACCAGGCCGATGCTGGCGCGCGGGCTCGCCCCGTACGCGAGCAGCCCGTCGATCTCCACGCCGTGGGCCTTCGGATCACGGCTCGCGAGCACCAGCCGCACCGCGTAGTCCTGCACGTCGGGGTCGACCGCCACCGCAGCCGCCGTGCGCTGCAGGCGCAGCACGTCGTCGGTCGACAGCACGGTCGACGGCGTCGCGGCAGGCCGGCTCGCCCGCTCCACGATCAGGTGCTCCTCCGGACCGGTCGGGTAGTCGACCGGGATGCGCATCAGGAAGCGGTCGCGCTGGGCCTCGGGCAGCGGGTAGACGCCCTCGGACTCGATCGGGTTCTGCGTGGCGAGCACCAGGAACGGCTTGGGCAGCGGGTAGGTCACGCCACCGAGCGACACTTGGCGCTCCGCCATCACCTCGAGCAGCGCCGACTGCACCTTGGCGGGCGCGCGGTTGATCTCGTCGGTGAGCACGAAGTTGGCGAACACCGGGCCGAGCTCGACGTCGAACTGCTCCGTCGACGGCCGGTACACCCGCGTGCCGACGATGTCGGACGGCAGCAGGTCGGGTGTGAACTGGAGGCGGGTGAACGTGCCGCCCAGCGTGGTGGCGAGCGTCGACACCGTGAGCGTCTTGCCGAGGCCGGGCACGCCCTCCAGCAGGC
>JALOLG010000425.1 GCA_025456105.1 Ilumatobacteraceae bacterium
GGGGTTGAGCGCGGGCACGACGAACCGCCAGATCTGCCACATGATCACCGGGAGCGCCAGGATGATGCCGCCGTAGAGGCTGAGCCGCAGCCGGGTCGAGAAGCCCTCGAGCGGATCGAACACGAACAGCCGGACGTCACCTGACTCGTTCACCGAGAGACCGCAGAAGTCGGAGCCCTCCCGCTGGCAGAGCTTCACGTAGGGCTCGAGCAGGAAGCCGAGCACCTGGTCGTAGAAGATCATCACGACGACGCCACCGATCACCACGGCGAGCACCGCCCGGATGATCCGGACACGGAGCTCGGCCAGGTGCTCGGTGAGCGTCATCGCATCGCTGGCATGGCCCCCGTCAGCGTCGCGGCTCATGTCGTGGGCGCCGGGCCGTCCGGCTCGCGCGGCGCGTCGTCAGGCGGCACCGCGAGCGCATCGGGCTGGTCCCGCAGCATCGGGTGGTCGGGACCGCTGAGGTCGGGCGCCGGCGGCGCGGGTGTCGCGGCGTCCTCGATCGTGGAGCGGACGATGTCGGCCGTCGAGCGCATCTCGCGCATCGGCTCGTCGATCGCCGCCCGGAACTCCTGCTGGAAGCCGCTGCTCATGCGCTTCAGCTCGCCGTAGGTCTTGCCCACCTTGCGGATCGCCTCGGGCAGCTTCTCGGGGCCGAGGACCACGAGCGCGAGCAGGAGGATCACGATGACCTCGCTGCCCGACAGGTTGAACACGGCGACGAGTGTACGGGGGTGCCAACATCGCGTGCCGTGCAGCAGCGGTTGCCGTCGATGCTCGACCGGCCGATCGCGTTCGCGCACCGCGGTGCTCGCGCGTACGCGCCGGAGAACACGGTCGACGCCTTCGAGCTCGCGGTGAAGCTCGGCGCCACCGGTCTCGAGAGCGACGTCTGGCTCACGCAGGAGGGCGACCCGGTGCTCGACCACGACGGTGTCGTGCGCCGCCGTGGCCGCAAGGTGCCGTTCGCGGCGCTGGCGCGCACGGAGCTGCCGTCGCACGTGCCGTCGCTGGTCGAGCTGCTCGGTGTGGCCGGCGCGACGCAGCACGTGTCGCTCGACCTGAAGGACCCGGCGGCCGGTCCGGCCGTGATCGCTGCGACGATCGCGCACGACCCCGACCTGCTGCCCCGCATGTGGCTCTGTGCCCCCGACCATGTCACCCTGGTGCCGCTGCGCGAGCTGGCCCCGGCGGTGCGGCTGCTGGAGTCGACCCGTCTGGCGCGGATCGCCGAGGGGCCCGAGCGGCGAGCCGCCCGGCTGGCGGCCGCTCGCATCGACGGCATCAACCTGCACCACACCGACTGGAACGGCGGGCTGGTGTCGCTGTTCCACCGCTTCGGCCTCGTGGCCTTCGGATGGGACCTCCAGCACGAGCACGTCCTGCGCCCCGCCCTCCGGATGGGGCTCGACGCGGTCTACAGCGACGTGGTCGACCTCATGGTCGACGTGTACCGCGACGAGCTCGGGCGCCCCGGCTGAGGCGTCGCCTCAGAGCCACTGCCAGTGGTCGCGTGGCCAGAACACCACGAACGCCCGACCGACGAGCTCGTCCTCGCTGATGGGGCCGATCACCCGGCTGTCCTGGGATCCCCCGCGGTTGTCGCCCATCACGAACACGTGGTCCTCGGGCACCGGTGCGTCGGGGCGGTAGTCACCGCCGCAGTTGCCGGGCGTGACGACCGACTGATCGAGGTACGGCTCGACGAGCCGTCGGCGCTCGCCGTCGGCGGTCGTGATGAACACCTCGCACGAGATGACCTCCACCCGCTCGCCGGGGAGGCCGATCACGCGCTTGATCAGGTCGCGCTCGTCGCTGCCGGTGATCTGGTGCAAGACGACGACGTCGCCGCGGTTCGGGTCGTGCAGGCGGTACGAGAGCTTGTTGACGAACACCCGGTCGCCCGATTCGAGCGTCGAGTACATCGAGCTCCCGTCGACCACGAAGTGCGCGAGCACGAACGTGCGCACCACGACCGCCACGAGCAGGGCGATCGCCACGACCACGACCCAATCGACGAACGCCCGGGCGCCGGGCGACAGGCGCCTCGGAGCGGGCTCGCGCGCGTCGGCGGCCTCCGGCGCGACGTCGGCGGTCTCACTCACGGGCGGTCACGGTACCGGTCGGTGGACGACCTGTGCGCTCACAGCGACTCGATCAGCTTCTCGACCCGCTCGTCGCGGCTCTTGAACGGGTCCTTGCAGAGCACGGTGCGCTGGGCCTGGTCGTTCAGCTTCAGGTGGACCCAGTCGACGGTGTAGTCGCGACGGCGCTCCTTGGCGCGCTTGACGAACTCCCCCCGGAGGCGGGCTCGGGTGGTCTGCGGTGGGGTGTCGACGGCCGTCTCGATGTCGCCGTCCGTGCAGATGCGCTCGACCATGCCACGGTCCTGCAGCTTGTAGAAGGGGCTGCGCTCGCGGGAGACGTCGTGGTACTGGAGGTCGAGGAGCTGGACCCGGGGGTGGCCGAGCGGGAGGCCGTGCCGCTCGCGGAAGGCCTCGATGAGCTTGTACTTGATCACCCAGTCGACCTCGCGGTCGAGCTTCAGCGGATCGTTCTCGAGGGTGGTGACGCAGTG
>JALOLG010000426.1 GCA_025456105.1 Ilumatobacteraceae bacterium
CGAGGATGTTGCGGATGGTGCCGTTGGGCGAGCGCCACATCTGCGTGAGGCCGAACTCCTCCACCCGCGCCTCGTCGGGGGTGATCGTCGCGCACTTGACGCCCACCCCGTGCTGCTTGATGGCGTGGGCGGCGTCGATGGTCACCTGGTCGCCGGTCGCGTCGCGGTGCTCGATCGACAGGTCGTAGTAGCGCAGGTCGACGTCGAGGTAGGGCAGCACCAGCTGCTCCTTGATGAACGCCCAGATGATGCGCGTCATCTCGTCGCCGTCCAGCTCGACGACGGGTCCGGTCACCTTGATGCGGGGCATGACGGCCTCTCTCACATGCCGGCGACGTCGGCCTGCTTGGCGCGCACCGCCTGGGCGGCCTCGTGCAGGGCGGCCGTCTCGGCCTCGGTCAACGGGGTCTGCACGACACGGCGGACGCCGTCCCGGCCGATCTCGGCCTCGACGCCCAGGTACACGCCCTCGATGCCGAACTCGCCGTCGACCCACGCACACACCGGCATGACGGCGCCGGCGTCGTCGGCGACCGCCTTGGCCATGCGGGCCGCGGCCGCGGACGGCGCGTAGTAGGCCGAACCGGTCTTGAGCAGCGCGACGATCTCGGCGCCGCCGTTGCGGGTGCGGGTGACGAGCTCGTCCACCTTCTCGGCGGGCAGCAGCTCCGCCAGCGGCCGGCCGTCCACGGTGCAGGCCGAGGGCACCGGCACCATCGTCTCGCCGTGCGAGCCGAGCGTGAGAGTACGCACGCTGCCGACCGGCACCCCGAGCTCGGTGGCGACGAAGTTGGAGAAGCGGGCAGTGTCGAGCATGCCCGCCTGACCCAGCACCCGGTTCTTGGGGAGCCCGGACGCGAGCTGCGCGAGCGCCGTCATCTCGTCGAGGGGGTTGGTGACGACGATGATCACGGCGTCGGGCGCGTACCGCGCGACGCTCTCGCTCACCGGACGCACGATGCCCGCGTTCTTCTCGAGCAGGTCCATGCGCAGCATGCCCGGCTTGCGGGGGAAGCCGGCCGTGATCACCACGACGTCGGAGCCCTCGATCGCCTCGTAGCCCGAGCCGTCGGTGCCCGTGGTCACCCCGACCACCGTCGTCTCGAAGCCCTCGATGGGACGCGACTGGTTCATGTCCAGCGCGAGGCCCTCGGGCTTGCCCTCGACGATGTCGGTGAGCACCACCGTCTCGAACACGTCGTACTCCGCCAGCCGCTGCGCGGTGGTGGAGCCGTAGAACCCTGCTCCGACGACGGTGACCTTGCTCATCGCACGACCTCTCTGTCTCGACCCGGCTCCGGCAGCCTAGCGAGCGCGCCGGGCGCACCCGGCTCGCTCGCGGTGCTCGTGACCAACCCCTCAGCGAACGGTGCTCACCCGCCGGTGGGCGGTGGCACGAGCACGGCGAGCGCGAGGGCCGCAGCGCCGAGCGAGGTGTAGATGAGCACGTCGACCCGGCGCGAGCGCAGGGCGAGCATGCCGGCGAACCGCGCCGGCAGCAGCGCCCGCAGCAGCGCCGCGGCGCAGACCGCCGCCGCCACCAGCACGGCGCCGACGCGAAAGACGCCGGCCGGCTCCAGGCCTTGGCCGACGGCACCCAGCAGCACCAGCCCCGCCGCCCCGATGCCGAGCACCGCGACGTAGGCGAGCGTGGGGGACGGCCACGGGGCGGGCGGCTGCTCGACCTCCCGCTCCCAGTCGCCGAGACCCCACTCCTCGGCGGCGACGAAGTCGTCGAGAGGCGGGTCCGCGGGCTCGACCGGGTCGCTCATGTCGCGCCGACGGCCCGTTCCGCGGCTTCCACCACGTTCGTCAGCAGCATGGCCCGTGTCATCGGGCCCACCCCCCCGGGCATCGGGGCGAGGAAGCCGGCGACGTCGGCAACCTCGGGGGCCACGTCGCCCACCAGCCCGTCGGCCGTGCGCGTGATCCCCACGTCGAGCACGGCGGCGCCCCGGCGCACCACGTCGGGAGTCACCAGCCCCGGCACACCGGCGGCGGCCACCACCACGTCGGCCGATCGCAGGTGTGTGGCCAGGTCGCGGGTCCCGGTGTGGCAGAGCGTGACCGTGGCGTTCTCCGACCGCCGGGTGAGCAGCAGCCCGAGGGGTCGCCCCACGGTGACACCGCGGCCGACCACCACCACGTGGGCGCCCGCTATCGGCACCTCGTAGCGGCGCAGCAGCGCGACGATGCCTCGCGGCGTGCAGGGCAGGGGCGCGGGCCGACCGAGCACGAGCCAGCCGAGGTTCGTCGGGTGCAGGCCGTCGGCGTCCTTGTCGGGGTACATGCGGGCGAGCACCGCGGTGGCGTCCAGGCCCACCGGCAGCGGCAGCTGCACGATGTAGCCGGTACACGCGGGGTCGGCGTTCAGCTCGTCGACGACCCGCTCGACGTCGGCCTGCGAGCTGTCGCCCGGCAGATCGACCTGGATGCTCGCGATGCCGACCTCGGCGCAGTCGCGGTGCTTGCCGGCGACGTAGGCCCGGCTGCCGGGGTCGTCCCCCACGAGCACGGTGCCGAGCCCCGGACGCGTCCCGGCGCCGGCCAGGCGGGCGACCCGATCGGCCAGGTCGGCC
>JALOLG010000050.1 GCA_025456105.1 Ilumatobacteraceae bacterium
CGGATCGAGGTGCCGACGTTCATCGCCGGGGCGTGGCAGGACGAGCAGACCGGCGGTCGCTTCCCCACGATGCTCGACCGGTTCACGAGTGCGCCGCTGTACGCCTCGTTGGTGAACGGGCTGCACACGGAGTCGGTCTCGCCCGCGGTGTTCGCCCGCATGGTGGAGTTCCTCGACCTCTACGTGGCCGAACGGGTGCCCGACCTGTCGGGCGCGCGTGCGATCGCCCCGATCCTCGCGGCCGGCATCTTCGGCACCGACCAGGTCGAGCTGCCACCGGACCGGTTCACCGGGTCGACCTACGACGAGGCGCTCGCCACGTTCGAGTCGGAGCCGCCGATCCACGTGCTGTTCGAGCAGGGGGCGGCCGACGGCACACCACCGCTCACCCCGCTCCCCCGCTGGGTCGAGCAGTTCGACGCCTGGCCCGTCCCAGGGATCACCCCGACGTCGTGGTGGCTCGGCGACGGCGAGCTGCTCGCCGGGCCCACCGGCAACGTCGGCTCGACGAGCTACGTGGCCGACCCCGCCTCGACGCCGCCGACCTTCTGGGACGGCAACTCGTCGGATCTGTGGCGCACCGACGTGCAGTGGGACTGGGTGGCGCCACCCGCCGAGAACGTCGCCGTCTACACCTCGGAGCCGCTGCCCACCGATCTGCCGATGGTGGGCTCGGGCTCGGCCGATCTGTGGGTCTCGGCCGACGCCGCCGACACCGATCTGGAGGTCACCCTCACCGAGGTGCGCGCCGACGGCACCGAGGTGCTGGTGCAGGGCGGGTGGCTGCGAGCCAGCCACCGGGCACTCGACGAGGCCGCGTCGAGCGAGCTGCGACCGGTGCACACCCACCTCGAGGCCGACGCCGAGCCGCTGGTGCCCGGCGGCGAGCCGGTGTACGCACGGGTCGAGATCTTCCCGTTCGCGCACGTCTTCCGGGCCGGCTCGCGGATCCGCCTCGCCATCGACGCCCCCGGCGGCAACCGGCCCACGTGGGAGTTCGAGACGATCAGCGACGGCGAGACCGTCACCGTCTGGCACGGCGCCGAGCTCGGCTCGCGCCTCGTGCTGCCGATGGTCGACTCGGTCGTGGCGCCCGCAGGTGCACCCGCGTGCGGCAGCCTCAAGGGCCAGCCGTGCCGGCCCGACTCGGGCGGGTTCGCAGCCGAGTGACGCTCGCGATCGCCTCGAAGTCGCGGTCGTGGTGCAGGACGGGCACATCGAGCCGGATCGCGACTGCCGCGACGAGGCAGTCGGTGAGCGACCGCACGGTCAGGCCGAGTGCCCGGCAGCCACGCCGGATCTCGGCGGCGTCGAGCCAATCGACGCGCGCTGCGACCGGCCGGTAGTCCTGCTCGTTCAGCAGCCGCAGCAGCGGATCGACCTCGTGGGGTCGGGCCCCACCCAGCAGCTCGCCGATCACCGGGTCGGTGACCACGAGCGACTGCTGTCGCAGGCCCTGCTCCACGGCTGCGCACGCCGCCGAGCCGGTGCCGCGGAGGAACTCGATCCACGCGGAGGTGTCGGCGAGGAGCGGCTCAGCGGGCATCGTCGCGCAGCTCGGCCAGGTCGCCGCCCCACCCGGTGCCGCGCATGGCGAGCTGCTCGTCGACGCTCATCGGCCCGCTGCCGACCAGCCGCTCGAGTGCGAACCGGACGGCCTCGCGCTTGGTGGCGAGGTGGTGCAAGCGCATGACCCGCTCGATCAGGTCGTCGTCGATGTCGATGTTCGTCCGCGACACGACACCACGATACACACGGAGGTGTACCGGCCAGGCTTGGCACACTCTCCGCAGATGTCCGCACCCCCACGTCACGAGCTCGCTGCGTTCCTGCGCTCGCGGCGCGAGGCGGTGGCACCCGAGCAGGTCGGCCTGCCCCGCGGACCCGGGCGCCGCACCCCCGGGCTGCGCCGCGAGGAGGTGGCCCTGCTCGCCGGGGTGTCGGTGTCGTGGTACACGTGGCTCGAGCAGGGTCGCCGGATCTCCGCGTCCGACGACGTGCTCCGCGCGATCGCACGGGCGCTGCTGCTCGACGAGACCGAGACCGAGCACCTCGCCCGCCTCACCCGTCCGCCGGCGACGCCGATCGAGCCGCCGCGCGAGGCACCGAGCGCGCTCGTCCGCCTCATCACCGCGATGGAGCCGGCCCCGGCGTACGTGCTGGGACCGAGCTGGGAGTTCCTCGCGTGGAACGACGCCCAGGCCCGGCTGTACCCCGCCATCGCGCGGCTCACGGGGATCGAGCGCAACCTGCTGTGGGTGCAGTTCGCCGACCCGGCCGTGCGCGAGCTGGTGGTCGACTGGGACGTCCACGCCCGTCAGACGCTCGCCGAGTTCCGAGCGGCGACCGCCGAGCGGCGAGCCGAGCCCGATCACGTCGAGCTGGTGGAGCGCCTCGTCGAGGCGAGCCCCGAGTTCGCCGCCTGGTGGCCCGAGCACGCCGTGGCACGCTTCGAGACGCGGCTGCGTCGGTTCCACCACCCGGCAGCCGGTGAGCTCACGTTCGAGTACCAGCAGCTCGAGCCGCTCGAGTGGCCGGGCCTGCGGGTGGTCTGCCACCTGCCGCTGCCCGGCGACGACAGCGCCCAGCGCCTCGCCGTGCGCCACTACCTGGTCTGACCGTGTCGGTCTGACCGTGCTCGTCCGATCGTGGCGTGTGACGTTCGGCCCTTGGTGCGGACCGCCACCGACGTGCACGCTGGACCCGTGGGGAAGTACGACCTGCGCCACGTCAGCATCCACGGCCACGAGGTGGGCTACCGCCGCGCCGGGCGCGGCGAGACGGTGCTGCTGATCCACGGCCTGGCGGGCAACTCACGGACGTGGAAGGACGTCATGCCCGCGCTCGCGCGCCACTACGACGTCGTGGCACCCGACCTGCTGGGGCACGGTGAGTCGGCCAAGCCGATGGGCGACTACTCGCTCGGTGCGCACGCGTCGGGGCTGCGCGACCTCATGTGGGCGCTCGGCATCCAGCACGCGACGATCGTCGGGCACTCGTTCGGCGGCGGCGTCGCGATGCAGCTCGCGTACCAGCACCCGGAGATGTGCAACCGCCTCGTCCTGGTGGGCAGCGGCGGCCTGGGTCGCGAGGTGAGCCTGCTGCTGCGGCTCGTCACGCTCCCTGGGATCGAGTACCTGATGCCGGTCCTGTTCCCGCGCTGCGTCGCGGACCGCGGCTCCGACGTGAGCCGCGCGATCCGCGACCGCACCGGCATCCGCCAGCCGCGGCTGGGCGAGGTCTGGCGGTCGTACGCATCGCTCGCCGGCGCCGAGAACCGCAAGGCGTTCGTCCGCACGATCCGCACCGTCATCGAACCCACCGGGCAGTCCGTGAGCGCCCTCGACCGCATCCACCTCGCCTCGCACCTCCCCACGCTGATCGTGTGGGGCACCGACGACCACGTCATCCCCGTCAGCCACGCGCACGTCGCCCACGACGCGATCCCCGGGAGCCGGCTCGAGCTGCTCGACGGGGTGGGCCACTTCCCGCACACCGAGGCGCCCGATCGGTTCGTCGAGGTGCTCCTCGACTTCCTCGCCACCACCCGCCCGGGGGTGCGAGATCTCCGGCCCGCCGCGACGGGCTAGAAACGGGGGTGACGAAAGGGGACGTCCGTGACCGTCGACGAGCGCGCCGAGTACCGCCTCACCGACCGGTACGCGCTCGAGGACGGCCGCGTCTTCCTCTCGGGCGTGCAAGCGGTGGCCCGCCTGGCGGCCGACCAGCTGCGCGCCGACCGCCGCACCGGGCTCACCACGGCGGCGTTCGTGTCCGGCTACCAGGGCTCACCCCTGGCGTCGTTCGGTGAGGAGGCCGCCCGGGTCGCGGCGGCCAGCCCCGATCTCCCCATCGTGGTGCGGCCCGGCGTGAACGAGGAGCTCGCCGCCACCAGCGTGATGGGCAGCCAGCTGGCGGTCACGCTCGACGACTGCCGCTACGACGGCGTCGTGGGCGTGTGGTTCGGCAAGGGGCCGGGCCTCGACCGGGCGAGCGATGCGATCCGCCACGCGGTGTTCGCCGGCACGTCGCACCGGGGCGGCGTGGTGGCCGTGGTGGGCGACGACCCGGCCGCGAAGTCGTCGACGCTGCCGTCGTCGAGCGATGCCACGATGGTCGACCTCCACATGCCGATCCTGTTCCCCGGCGACGTGCAGGAGGCGCTCGACCTCGGCCGGCACGCGGTGGCGCTCTCCCGGGCGTGCGGGCTGTGGGTCGGCCTCAAGGTCGTCACCGCGGTGGCCGACGGGACCGGCACCGTCGACGTGCACCCCGATCGGGTCCGTCCGCAGATCCCGCACCTCGTCCGCCCCGACGGCACCCCGTTCGAGCCGCGCCCCAGCGGGCGGCTGCTCACGCCGTACACGCTCGACATGGAGCGCGAGTTCGTCGAGCTGCGCTCCGAGCTGGCCCGCGAGTACGGCCGCCTCAACGGGCTCAACCGGATCGCCGTGCGGGGACCGAGCGACTGGATCGGCATCGCGGCGAGCGGCCACACGTACCACGAGGTGCGCGAGGCGCTCCAGCTGCTCGGGCTCGACGGCGACGACGCGCTGCGCGACGCCGGCGTGCGCCTGTTCCACCTCCTCCAGCCGGTGCCGTTCGACGTGCACCCGCTGCACGAGTTCGCCGACGGCATCACCGAGATCCTCGTCGTCGAGGAGAAGAACCCGACGCTCGAGCGGCTCGTGCGCGACGCCCTCTACGACCTCGCCGAGCGACCGCGCGTGCTCGGGCGCCGCGACCTCGACGGCGAGCCCCTCGTACCTGCCACCGGCACCCTCGACGCCGACGCGCTGCTCGCCCCGCTGCGCCGCGTGCTCGCCCGCCGGCTCGACGACCGGCTCCGCCCCCTCCCACCAGCGCCCCGGCCGTCGCTGATCCCGCTCGCCGTCAACCGCACGCCCTTCTACTGCAGCGGGTGCCCGCACAACGTGAGCACCCGCGCCGAGCCGGGCACCCTCGTCGGCGGTGGCATCGGCTGCCACGCGATGGTCGCGCTCATGGACCCCGACCGGGTCGGCGACGTCGTCGGGCTCACCGCGATGGGTGGCGAGGGCGCCCAGTGGATCGGCATGGAGCCGTTCGTCGATCGCGACCACCTGGTGC
Source organism: Ilumatobacteraceae bacterium (assembly GCA_025456105.1). Taxonomy (GTDB): domain Bacteria; phylum Actinomycetota; class Acidimicrobiia; order Acidimicrobiales; family Ilumatobacteraceae. The sequence goes on from JALOLG010000050.1 coordinate 5,110, forward strand.
AGAACCTGGGTGACGGGACGTTCTTCCACTCCGGTTCGCTCGCCGTGCGCGCCGCTGTCGCGGCCGGCAGCCACATCACGTACAAGCTCCTCTACAACGGCACCGTCGCGATGACCGGCGGCCAGGACCCGGCGGGTCAGCTCGACGTGCCCGCCGTGGTGCGGCTGCTGCTCACCGAGGGCGTCACGCGCGTCATCGTCACCACCGACGACCTCGACCGGTACGAGCCGGGCGCGCTCCCCGAGGGCGTCGACGTGTGGGACCGCACCCGGCTGGCCGAGGCCCAGGAGGCGCTGGCCGCCGAGCCCGGGGTGACGGTGCTGCTCCACGACCAGGCGTGTGCCGCCGAGAAGCGACGGGCCCGCAGCCGCGGCACCCTGCCGGCGCCGACGTTCCGGGTGGTCATCAACGAGCGGGTCTGCGAGGGGTGCGGCGACTGCGGCGACGTGAGCAACTGCCTGTCGGTGCAACCGGTCGACACGCCCTTCGGCCGCAAGACCCGGATCCACCAGACGAGCTGCAACCTCGACCTCACGTGCCTGCGCGGCGACTGCCCGTCGTTCGCCACCGTCACGGTGGAGCCCGCCGAGCGGCGCACCACCTCGGTGCCGGCGGTCGACGACCTGCCCGCGCCGGTGCCCCTCGTCGATCCCGACCGGTTCACGGTGCGCATGTCGGGCATCGGCGGCACGGGGGTGGTGACCGTGTCGCAGGTGCTCGGCACCGCGGCGATGCTCGACGGGCGCTCGGTGCGCGGGCTCGACCAGACCGGGCTGTCGCAGAAGGCCGGACCGGTGGTGAGCGACCTGCGGATCACGCGGGGTGAGCCCACCGCGTCGAACCACGCCGCGGCCGCCGGGGTCGACTGCCTGCTCGCGTTCGACCTCCTCGTCGCCGCCAGCGACCAGCACCGCCGCGGTGCGGCCGCCGATCGAACGGTGGTGGTGGCCTCCATCGACGAGGAGCCGACCGGCCAGATGGTGACGCATCCGGACACCCCGTTCCCGGCCGTCACCGGCCTGCGGGCGCGGCTCGAGGAGGTCTCGCGGGCCGACGTGGATCGATGGGTCGATGCCGCCGGTGTGTGCTCGGCGCTGTTCGGCTCGTCCCAGCCGGCGAACGTGCTCCTGCTCGGCGTCGCCGTGCAGGCGGGTGCGATCCCGGTCGATCCGGCACACGTCGAGCAGGCCATCGCGCTCAACGGCGTGGCGGTCGAGCGCAACGTGGCGGCCTTCCGGTGGGGGCGGCGCTGGGCCGTCGACCCGGCCGACGTCGAGCGTCGCGCCGGGATGCCGGTCGCACCGCCCACCGAGACGCTCGACCAGCTCGTCGACCGGCTCGCCGCCGATCTGGTGGGGCACACGTCGCGTGCGTACGCCCGCCGGTTCCGCGATCGCGTCGAGCAGGCCCGTGCCGCGGAGCGCTCGGTCGATCCCGCCTCCACGCGGTTCGCCGAAGCCGTCGCCCGACACCTCCACCGGCTCATGGCCTACAAGGACGAGTACGAGGTGGCCCGCCTGCTGCTGCTCCCCGAGAGCCGCGCTGCGTACGAGGCCGTGGGCGGCCGGGGCACCCGCGTGACGCACCGCCTCCACCCGCCGGTGCTGCGGGCGCTCGGTGTGGAGCACAAGATCGGGCTGCGCCGGTCGGCCGGACCGGCGCTGCGTGCGCTGCGGGCGGCCAAGCGCCTGCGTGGCACGGCGCTCGACCCGTTCCGGTTCGGCGAGGTGCGCCGGACCGAGCGCGAGATGATCCCCGAGTACGAGGCCGCCGTCGACGTGCTGTGCGAGCGCCTCGCCGACGTCGGCATCGAGCGGGCCGCCCAGGTCGCTGCGCTGCCCGACCAGGTGCGCGGCTACGAGCACCTCAAGCTGCGGCGGGCACGCGCCTACCGCGCCGAGCTGGCCGATACCCTCGCCCACTTGTGACCGTCGGCTCCGTCCTGTTCATCGCCGCCGGCGTCGTGCTCCTCGTGGCCGGCGCCGAGGGCCTCGTGCGCGGAGCCGCCAGCATCGCCGCCCGCTTCGGGCTCTCGTCGATCATCATCGGCCTCACGGTCGTCGCGTTCGGCACGAGCACGCCCGAGCTCGCCGTGAGCGTCGGCTCGGCACTGCGCGACGAGGCCGACATCGCGATCGGCAACGTGGTCGGCTCCAACATCGCCAACGTGCTGCTGATCCTCGGCCTGTCCGCCGTGGTCGGCGGGGCGCTGGCCGTCACCCAGCGCATCGTGCGCATCGACGTGCCGATCATGATCGGGGTGTCGGTGCTGACGCTGCTCGTCGCGCTCGACGGCGAGATCGCCCGCTGGGAGGGCGCCGGGCTCGTCGCCATCTTCATCGCGTGGCTGGCCTGGACGGTCATCGGTGCGCTGCGCGGCGACGCCCCCGAGATCGTGGCCGAGTACGACGAGGCGCTGCACCCCGAGGAGCTGAAGCAGCGCTCACTGCTCCTCGACGCCGCCTTCGTGGTCGGCGGGCTCGTGCTGCTCGTGGCCGGCTCGCAGCTCATGGTGTCGGGCGCCACCGACATCGCCGAGTCGCTGGGCGTGAGCGACGTGGTCATCGGCCTCACGGTGGTGGCCGTCGGCACCTCGCTCCCCGAGCTCGCCACCTCGGTGCTGGCGGCGGTCCGTGGTGAGCGCGACATCGCCGTCGGCAACGTCGTGGGCTCGAACATCTTCAACATCCTCTCGGTGCTCGGCCTGACGGCGCTGTTCTCGCCATCGGCGCTGCCGGTGGCCGACGGCGTGCTCAACGTCGACATCCCGGTGATGATCGCCGTGGCGATCGCCTGCCTGCCGATGTTCGCCAACGGCTTCGAGCTGAAGCGCTGGGAGGGCACGATGTTCGTGGCCTTCTACGTCGTCTACACGGTGTGGCTCATCCTCGACGCCAACGACCACGGCC
>JALOLG010000051.1 GCA_025456105.1 Ilumatobacteraceae bacterium
GACCGACCCGGCCACCCTCGCCGGCTTCGCCACCGCCGCCGTGCTGCTCACCGCCTTCGTGGGCTGGGAGCGGCGCATCGAGCACCCGATGATGCCCGTGCGGATCTTCCGCAACCTGCGGTTCTCGGCCGCGAGCGTGTCGATCACGTCGGCGTTCTTCGCGCTGTTCGGGTTCATCTTCCTGATCACGCAGTACTTCCAGCTCGTCCGCGGCTACTCGCCGCTCGAGGCCGGCGTGCGCACGCTGCCGGTCGCCACGGCCATCGCCCTCGCCGCCGTGCTGGCGCCCCGCCTGGTCGAGCGGATCGGCACCACCCGCGTCGTGGCCGGCGGGCTCGCGCTGATGGCGATCGGGTTCGCCTGGGTGTCGACCGCCTCGGCGAGCACGCCCTACCTCGAGATCGTCGGCCAGATGATCGTGCTCGGCGTCGGGCTCGGCTGCACCACGGCACCCGCGACGGAGTCGATCATGGGATCGCTGAGCAGCGACAAGGCCGGGGTCGGCTCCGCCGTCAACGACACCACGCGCGAGCTCGGCGGCACCCTCGGTGTGGCCGTGCTCGGCAGCGTGTTCAGCTCGATCTACGTCGCCGCGCTGGCCGACGGCCCGGTCGTGTCGTCGCTGCCGGCCGAGGCACGCGCGGCCACCGAGGACTCGGTCGCCGCGGCCGGGCTCGTCGCCCGCGAGCTCGGCACGGCCGCACCGCAGTACCTCGCGGAGGTGAACGACGCGTTCCTGTCGGGCCTCGGCGTCGCCTGCCTGGTGGCGGCGGGCGTGGCGGCGGCCGGTGCGGTGTTCGCCGCCCGGTTCCTCCCGGCTCGCGCCTGATCGGTCAGGGCGCGACGAGCAGCTGCGCCCGGAACGACTCGGCCAGGCCCTGCAGCATCGCCGGGGCCAGGCCGGGGATCGCACCGAGCAGCAACGTCACGTCGGGGCGGTCGAGGACCGCGAGCTCGCAGTCGGTCACCGCGACGACGTCGCTCGCACGCGGTCCGGGCGCCAGCACGGCCAGCTCACCGAACGACGAGCCGGCCTCGAAGCGGTGGCCCGCACCGGCGTCGGAGCGTGCCGCCGCGACGCCCCGCAGCACCAGGAACAGCTCGCTGCCCTCGTCGCCGCGCCGCACCACGAGCTGGCCCGCGGCCACCGACCGCAGCGTCACCTTCTTGGCCACGACGGCGAGGTCGCGATCGGTGCAGCGGGAGAACAGCCCCACACCCCGCAGGAGCGGGACGAGCTCGGCAGGATCGGCGATGGCGGCCATCGGTCGGAACCTAGACCCGCCCCCGCCCGATCGGGCGGGCGTGCACCGAGGGTTCACACCCGCGTCACCTCCCGTCCACCAACCCGCTCACCGGTGCGGCCGCGATCCTCCCGGGACGCCCGCAGAGCCAGGGATAGCCTGCTCGGCGTGCCCGGTGACCTGATCTACGCGTTCCGGGTGGTGCGGCTCCCGCTGCTCGACGCGGGTGGCTCACCGATCGGTCGCATCGAGGACCTCGTGGTGGTGCCGGGCCGCCCGGGCGAGCAGCCGCGGGTGGTGGGGTTCATGGCCTCGAGCCAGCGCCGGCGCATCTTCGTCAACGCCGGGCGCATCGCCGAGCTCGACGCCGACGGCGCCCGGCTGCGCAGCTGGGACCTCGACATGCACCCGTTCGTGCACCGCGCGGGCGAGCTGCTCATCAACGCCGACCTGATCGGCCGGTCGATCGGCGACGAGACCGTCAGCGACGTCGGGCTCGAGCCCGTCACCGACGGCCGCACCCGCTGGTGGGAGGTCGCCAAGGTCCGCCTCGGTCGACGCAACCCGCTCCGTCGCCGCATGACGTTCCGTCTGGTCGACGTCGACGAGGTCCCGCAGCTCTTCGGCGAGGTCACCGGCATGGCGGCCGAGGCGGCGCGCCTGCGCGACATGCACCCGTCCGACGTGGCCACCGTCGTGCGCGCCCTCCCGCTCGCCCAGCGCCGCCAGCTCGCCGAGGCGATGGACGACGAGCGCCTCGCCGACGTCCTCGAGGAGCTGCCCGAGGACGAGCAGCTGCGCATCGTCGAGGCCCTCGACCTCGAGCGCCTGCTCGGCGTGCTCGACGAGATGGAGTACGACGACCTCGTCGACCTGCTCGGCGAGATGCCGGTCGAGCGCCGCGCCGCCGTGCTCTCGGCGATGGACACCGAGGAGGCCGACGTCGTGCGCCGCCTGCTCGCCTACGAGGAGGGCACCGCCGGCGGCATGCTCACGCCCGAGATCATCATCCTCGGGCCCACCGACACCGTCGCCCATGCGCTCGCCGAGATCCGCGACCCGGACTGGACGCCCAGCGTCGCCAACCAGGTGTTCGTGTGCCGGGCGCCCTACAAGCCGCCCACCGGCACGTTCATGGGCGTGGTGTTCGTGCAGCGGCTCCTGCGCGAGCCCCCCGGCACCGAGCTCGGCCAGTGCCTCGAGACCGTGCCCACCGTTCGCCCCGACCTCACCGACGCCGAGGTGTTCCGCCAGTTCGCCACGTACAACATGCTGGCCCTCGGCGTCGTCGACGAGGCCGGCCAGCTGCTCGGCGCCGTCACCGTCGACGACGTGGTCGACCGCATGCTCGGTGCCGGCTGGCGCCAGCGCGCCCCGCGGGTGGAGGCACCGTCGTGAAGCGGCGCAGCGACCTCAGCACGCCGCGCGGCGTGCGATCCGTCGACTTCTCGTACGACTCCGAGATCTTCGGCCAGTTCGCCGAGTCGATCGCGCGCTTCCTCGGCACCGCCCGCTACCTGGTCTTCCAGACCGTGGTGATCATCCTGTGGATCGCGCTCAACGTCCTGCCGCCCGACGACCTCCAGTTCGACCCCTGGGGCCGCGGCCTCGTGCTGCTCACGCTCGTGCTGTCGCTGCAGGCCTCCTACGCCGCCCCGCTGATCCTGCTCGCCCAGAACCGCCAGGAGCGGCGCGACCGCGCCACCTCCGACACCGACCGCGCGATCGCCGACCGCACGAAGGCCGACACCGAGTACCTCGCCCGCGAGCTCGCCGGTGTCCGGCTCGCCCTGAGCGACGTGGTCACCGGTGAGGAGCTGCGCGAGCAGCTCGACAAGCTGGTCGACGCTGTCAACCAGGTGGCCGCACGCCTCGACGCACTCGAGTCGCGGCCCGAACGGTCGTGACGAGCAGCTCGGCGTAGAGCGTCGGCTGCGCCATCGTGCAGAGGTGGTCGCCGTGCAGCTCGAACACCTGGGCGCCGAGCGCGTCCGCGAGCGCGCGCTGCTTGCGCGGCGGCACCAGGTGGTCGCGGGTGGTGATCAGGCTCACCGCGGGGACGGCGAGGGTGGGTGCCCAGGGCCGCGCGTCGTGGTGGCGCAGCGCCACGCCCGCCTCCACCATCACGTGCGCGCTGTTGCGCAGCATCTCGCCCGCGATCCAGCCCACGTACGGTTCGAGCGGATGACCGGCCGGCACGGCACGGCGGACCAGCTGGATCACCGAGCGCGGGTAGTACCACGAGCGCAGGCCGAACCCGAGCACCGGCAGCCAGCGCCACCGCCAGCGCTCGAAGCGCGACGCACGGAAGTCCTGCGCCGTCGCCTGCACCACCATCGCGGCCACGAGGTCGGGGTGCCGGCGGGCGAGGTGCATCGAGATCGGTCCGCCCATCGAGTACCCCACCGTGATCACCGACTCGATGCCGAGGGCCCGCACCACCGCGGCCGCGTCGTCGGCCGCGTCCTCGAGGGTGAACGCACTCGGTGCCCGCAGGCCGCGCCCGTGACCGCGGTGGTCGATCGCCACGAACGACCAGTGCTGCGCGAGCGCCTCGTACGCGGTGAAGTACTGGAGGTCGGCCGTCGCGGTCCAGCCGTGCAGCAGGAGCAGCCACGGGGCATCCGGGTCGGGGTGCTCGTGCACCCGCACGAAGAACTCCCCGCGGTCGGCGACCTGCACCGTGCGACCGGGCGGCAACCAGGGCAGGCGCACCGTTCGTGACGGCGCGGCAGCGGCCGACCGCGCCTCAGACATCGACACGGACATCACCGGCGAACTCCTGGAGCCTCACGCCGAACCGCTCGATGCGGTGCAGCAGACCGATCGTGTCGAGCGACGCATCGCCCGGCACCACCACGCCCGGAGCGAGCTCGCCGGCATCGAGCGCCACGGCGAACGCGGCGGCGGTCGCTGCGGCCGCGGCACCCACGAACTCGGCGATGCCCGAGACGAGCGAGACGCGGCCACCAGCCGCATCGGCGCCGCGCACCTCCACCCGCAGCGCGCCCACCCCGCCCTCGGGGTGCGGGCCGACGAGCATCGGCAGGTTGGCGGTGAGCCGGTCGCGCCGGTTGGCCGACATGCGCGCCGTGATGCGCTCCACCTGCGGGAACGCTCGCTGCACGGTGAGCGGCGTCGGGATCTCGGCCCGGTAGCAGTCGCGTGGACCGACCGGCTCGGGGAACCAGCAGAGCTCACGACCGCTGCCAGCGCGGCGCTCGATCCAGGCACCGTCGTGCCAGCCGAGCGCCGAGCCGCCGAGCGCACGGTGGTGCTGGCGGGCGCAGGCCGGACCGGCGGTGCCGTGCACGGCCACGTGGATCTCATCGGCGACCGCGAGCTGGTCGGCGAGCAGCCGGGCCAGCAACCCGGACAGCCCGGGCTCCATGCCGGCACCCACCACGAGCGACGTGCCGTGCAGCCGGCACGCGTCGTCGAGGTCGAGCAGCTGGCGCACGTCGTCGAGGTCGTCGGACAGCGACACCACCTGGACACCGGCGGCCACCAGCTCGGCAGCGGCCGGGGCGTGGTGGCCGGGGTGGGCGAGCACCACCACGTCGCCCGCTGCGTGCGGCCCGAGACGCCGCTCCGGCTGGCCGAGCTGCAGGATGCGGGCGGCGCGCGTGCCGACGATGCCGCGGCCGACGATCGAGATCGTCACGACCCGGGCTCCGGCGGGAACTGCAGCTGGCGCCAGCCGCCACGCTGCGGCGGGGTGCCGCCGGTGCCGCGCAGGCGCAGCGACCCGGCGATCGCCGCCGCGAGCAGCACCGCTGCCAGGATGCGCCGCAGGAGCTTCACGCCCCGGAGCGTAGGCCCGCCCACGCCGAACCCGACCCGCGGAACCGCTGTCCGGTCGACGACGTCGAACTGCCATGGCCCGACGCACGCGCACCCTCACCGCCACGGCCCTCGCCGCCGCGGCGCTCCTCCTCACCGCCTGCGGCGACGACGGTGAGGCCGAACCGTCCGACACCGTGCCATCCGACACCGTGCCGATCACGGTGGAGCAGCTCGTCGAGCGCTCGTCCGACACCGCGATCCCGGTCGTCGGCTTCCTCCACATCAGCGGCGGCTCGACCCGGCTGTGCGCGCTGATCCTCGAGAGCTACCCGCCCCAGTGCGGCGAGCCGTCGGTCGAGCTGGTGGGGATCGTGCCCGAGGACGTTCCGGGCCTCCAGTCCGAGGGCAGCGTCCAGTGGCGCGAGCAGCTCGAGCTCGTCGTGCAGCGCAACCCCGACGCCACCTTCACCGTCCTCGACGTCCGCACCTGATCCCACTGACCCTTCGGTTCAACCGAGAACGAATCGCGACCAAGGCGCCTTGGTCACGATTCGTGACCCGTCGCACCGACAGATCGTGACCAAGGAGCCGATGCGGGCAGGTGCGAGGCCGCGCTACGGTCCCGACATGACGCGCATGGTGCGAGCAGCCCTGCTGCAGACCGACTGGACCGGCGACCAGGCCTCGATGATCGACCGCCACGAGGCCGCTGCCCGCGAGGCCGCGGCCCAGGGCGCCCAGGTCATGTGCTTCCAGGAGCTGTTCTACGGCCCGTACTTCTGCCAGGTGCAAGACGCCCAGTACTACGACTACACCGAGCCGATCCCCGACGGTCCCACCACGCAGCGGTTCCAGTCGGTGGCCCGCGAGCTCGGGATGGTGATGGTGCTGCCCATGTACGAGGTGGTCCAGGCCGGGCTGTACTACAACACCGCCGCGGTGATCGACGCCGACGGCACGTACCTCGGCAAGTACCGCAAGCAGCACATCCCGCAGGTGAAGGGCTTCTGGGAGAAGTTCTACTTCCGGCCCGGCACGGAGGGGTACCCGGTGTTCGACACCGCCGTCGGCAAGGTCGGCGTCTACATCTGCTACGACCGCCACTTCCCCGAGGGATGGCGGATCCTCGGCCTCAACGGCGCCGAGATCGTGTTCAACCCGTCGGCCACCCACCGCGGCCTGTCGGAGTACCTCTGGCGCCTCGAGCAGCCCGCCGCCGCCGTGGCGAACATGTACTACGTCGGCGCGATCAACCGGGTGGGCGTCGAGCCGCTCGGCGACAACGACTTCTACGGCCAGAGCTACTTCGTCGACCCCCGTGGCCAGTTCGTGGGCGACGTCGGCGACCCGTACGAGCCCGAGCTGATCGTGCGCGACCTCGATCTCGACCTGATCCGCGAGGTCCGCGACGGCTGGCAGTTCTACCGCGACCGCCGCCCCGACGCCTACGACGAGATCGTCGCCCGCTGACCCAGGCGCAGTGACAGGAGGAACCCACCACATGGCACGCACGCTCATCACCAACGGGACCATCGTCTCGGCCACCGGCCGCACCGCCGGCGACGTGCTCGTCGACGGCGAGACCATCGCCGCGATCCTCGCCCCCGGCCAGGTCGAGGCGCTCGGCATCACCGCCGACCGCACCATCGACGCCACCGGCAAGTACGTCGTGCCGGGCGGCGTCGACGTGCACACCCACATGGAGCTGCCCTTCGGCGGCACCACCGCCTCGGACACGTTCGAGACCGGCACCCGCGCCGCGGCGTGGGGCGGCGTCACCACCATCGTCGACTTCGCCGTCCAGCAGGCCGGCCAGAACGTCTACGACTGCCTGTCGCAGTGGCACGCCAAGGCCGAGGGCAGCTGCGCCGTCGACTACGGCTTCCACCAGATCATCGGCGGCGTCGACGAGGAGTCGCTCAAGGCCATGACCTACCTCGTCGACCACGAGGGCATCACCAGCTTCAAGCTGTTCATGGCGTACCCCGGCGTGTACTACGCCGACGACGGCCAGATCCTGCGGGCGATGCAGAACGCCTCCGAGTCGGGCGCGGTGATCATGATGCACGCCGAGAACGGCATCGCGATCGACGTCCTCGTCGCCCAGGCGATCGCCCGCGGCGAGACGGACCCGATGTACCACTCGCTCACCCGTCCCGCGGAGCTCGAGGGCGAGGCCACCCACCGGGCGATCCAGCTCGCCAAGGTGGCCGGCGACGTACCGCTGTACATCGTGCACATGTCGGCGTCGGAGGCCCTCGAGGAGGTCGCCGAGGCCCAGCACCGCGGCCAGAACGTGTTCGCCGAGACGTGCCCGCAGTACCTCTACCTCACACTCGAGGACCAGCTCATGCAGCCCGGCTTCGAGGGCGCCAAGTGGGTCTGCTCCACCCCGCTGCGCACCAAGCACGAGCACCACCAGAGCGACCTCTGGAAGGGCCTGCGCACCAACGAGCTGGCGGTGGTGTCCACCGACCACTGCCCCTTCTGCTTCAAGGACCAGAAGGAGCTCGGCCTCGGCAACTTCTCGAAGATCCCCAACGGGATCGGCGGCGTCGAGCACCGGATGGAGCTGATCTACCAGGGCGTCGTCACCGGCGAGCTCACGCTCGAGCGGTGGGTCGAGACGTGCAGCACCACCCCGGCCCGCATGTTCGGCATGTACCCCCGCAAGGGCGTCATCGCCCCCGGCTCCGACGCCGACATCCTCATCTGGGACCCGGGTGCCACCACCACGATCGGCGTCGAGCACAAGCACCACATGAACATGGACCACTCGGCCTACGAGGGGTTCCAGATCGACGGCAAGGTCGACACGGTGATGAGCCGCGGCCGCGTCATCGTCGAGCACGACACCTACACCGGGGCGCCGGGCCACGGCCGGTTCGTCGAGCGCGGCCTGTCGCAGTACCTGCGCTGAGGGGAGCACGATGGAGCTCGGGATCGTCCTGCAGACCACGCCACCCGCCGCACGGGT
>JALOLG010000427.1 GCA_025456105.1 Ilumatobacteraceae bacterium
ACCCTCTCGACGAACATCACCGGACACTAGGCGGCACCGATCGGAGACTGCGCGGGGATTCTGCGCTCCGCAGGGCTGCGTCCCTCGCGACCCGGCTCCTCCGAGCACCTCGTGAGGTTGGGGGTCAACCTCGGCTGAGGCGATCGCGCAGGTCGAGCGCGTGGGCGACCGCCTCGTTCGCGTTGGTGCCCACCACCGTCACGTGACCCATCTTCCGTCCCGGGCGAGGCGTCGCCTTGCCGTACAGGTGGAGCGCGGCGCGGGGGTCGCCCAGCACCACCGCCCAGTCGGGCTCGCCCCCCGCCCAGCGGTCGCCGAGCAGGTTCACCATCGCCACGGCCGGGGCGGTGCGCTCCACCCCGCCGGGTGCGAGCCCGCACACCATGCGGATCTGCTGGGCGAACTGGCTGGTGCGACTCGCGTCGAGCGTCCAGTGACCGCTGTTGTGCGGGCGGGGCGCGATCTCGTTGACGAGCACCTCGCCGCCCACCACGAACAGCTCCACCGCGAGCACCCCCACGACGTCGAGGGCGTCGGCAACTGCGAGCGCCACGCCGGTGGCACGATCAGCGATCGCCGGGGGCACTCGGGCCGGCAGGACGGTGAGGTCCAAGATGCCGTCGACGTGGACGTTCTCGGCGACCTCGTAGGTGACCGACGACCCGTCGACACCACGGGCCACGATCACGCTGAGCTCGGCCTCGAGGTCGAGGCGCTGCTCGACCACGCACGGGACACCGCCGAGATCGGCCCAGGCCGCGAGCACGTCCGCCTGGCTCGTGACCGCACGCTGCCCCTTGCCGTCGTAGCCGAGACGGGCCGTCTTCACGATCGACGTGGTGGTCACGTCGGGCACGTGGGAGGCGTCGAGCAGCGGCGAGAACGGGCCGATCGGCAACCCGCGCTCGGCGAGGAACGCCTTCTCGGCGATCCGGTCCTGCGCCACGGCGAGCACGCTGGGACCGGGTCGCACCGGCACCGCTCGGGCGAGGCGCTCGACGGCCGATGCCGGCGGGTTCTCGAACTCGGTGGTGACGATGTCGACGAGGACCGCGAGCCGGTCGAGCGCCGGCTCGTCGTCGTACGGGGCGACGAGGTGGTCGTCGGCGATCCGGCCGGCGGGCGCCGACGGATCCGGGTCGAGCACGACGGTGCGGTACCCCATCGATCGCGCCGCCCAGACGGCGTAGCGGCCGAGCTGCCCACCGCCGAGGACGCCGATCGTCGAGGGCGGCAGGACGGGGCCGGGCAGGTGCGTCACGACGGCGGCAGGACCATCGACGCGGCGGCGTCGTGGCGGGCACGGCGGTCGGCGGCGAGCCGGCCGGCGACCTCCGGATGGGTCGTGGCGACGATGGCCGCGGCGAACAGCCCGGCGTTGGTGGCGCCGGCCTCGCCGATCGCGAAGGTGGCGACCGGCACGCCCGCCGGCATCTGCACGATCGAGTAGAGCGAGTCGACACCGGCGAGGTGCCGAGACGGCACGGGCACGCCCAGCACGGGCACGGTGGTGTGCGCCGCGAGCATGCCCGGCAGGTGCGCGGCACCGCCGGCGCCGGCGACGATGGCGAGCAGGCCGCGATCGGCGGCGGTGCGCCCGTACTCGGCCATCTCGTCGGGCATCCGGTGCGCGCTCACCACCCGCGCCTCGTGGGCGACCCCGAGCGCCTCGAGCGCCTCGGCGGCCTTGCGCATGACGGGCCAGTCGCTGTCGGAGCCCATCACGACCCCGACGAGCACGGGCGCACGGGGATCGGACACGGGCGCAGGTTACGTGCTTCGATGTCGTCCATGCAGCAGCTCAACGTCCTCGGCACCGAGCTCCAGCCGTGCTCGTTCGACCCGATGACCGGGTACTACCGCACCGGCTGTTGCGAGCACCACGGCGACGATCCCGGCATGCACGTGGTGTGCTGCCGGGTCACCGAGGACTTCCTCGCGTTCAGCGCGAGCTGCGGCAACGACCTCTCGACCCCGATGCCGCAGTACGGGTTCCCCGGCCTGCGCCCCGGCGACCAGTGGTGCGTGTGCGCGTCGCGCTGGGTCGAGGCGTTCGAGGGTGGCGCCGCGTGCCCCGTGGTGCTCGAGAGCACGCACCTCTCGGCGCTCGAGTACGTCGACCTCGAGACGCTCCGCCGGTTCGCCGTCCCCGCCTGATTCGATGGCGCCATGGACGACTCGAGCGACGAGGATCTCGCGAGCGACGACCTGATCCGGCTCGCCGACGCGTACGGCGTCGCCACCGACTACTGGGACTGGCGGGGGGTGCGGCGGCCCGCGTCGGCGGCGACGCTGCGGTCGGTGCTCACCGCCCTCGGCGCCGACGTGAGCAGCGCCGCCGCCACCGCCGCGTCGCTGCAGCGGCGGTGGGACGACCCCTGGCGGCAGCTCCTGCCACCGTGCGTCGTCACCCGCTCCGGGCGACCGACCGAGCTGTACGTCCACGTCGACCACGGGGCACCGGTGCGACTGTGGATCGAGCTCGAGGACGGCAGCACCTGGGAGCGCGTGCCGCAGGTCGACCGGCTCGTCGAGCCGCGGTGGGTCGACGGGCGGCTGGTGGGCGAGGCC
>JALOLG010000428.1 GCA_025456105.1 Ilumatobacteraceae bacterium
CCTGCCGATCGCTCCGAACTGGTCGCCATCGCCGTCCGAGCCACGCCGCCCGCGCCGGATCTCTCCAACCTCCCCGCCCTTCCCAACCCGTTTGTGTGGCATTTTGGGTGACCCGCCCCACCCGAATCTGCACGCTGACGTGGATGTCAGGGGTGGGCGGCTTCGAACGGGGTGCCGCCGACGACGGTGCCCCACACGCCGATGTCCTTGATCCCCATCGGGTCGACGGTGAGCGGGTTGTCCTCGAGCACGGTGAAGTCGGCCGCCTTGCCGCACTCGATCGTGCCGAACTCGGCGTCGAGGTGCATCTGGTAGGCCGAGCCCAGCGTGACGGCGCGTAGTGCCGATGCGGCCGAGATCCGCTCGTGCTCGCCGAGCACCCGACCCGACGGCGTGACCCGGTTGACCGCGCACCACATCGTGTGCAGCTGGCCGAGCGGGGTGACGTTCGCGTCGGAGTGCAGCGAGAACGACACGCCCTCTCGCTCGGCCGTCGCCGCCGCTTCCATCCGCCGGGCCCGCTCCGGGCCGACGGTGATGTCGTGGTGCTGGTCGCCCCAGTACCACAGGTGGTTGGCGAAGATGTTGGCGCACATCCCGAGCTTGGCCATCCGCCGGTACTGCGCTGCCGTGGTGAGCTGGCAGTGCTGCACGGTGTGGCGGTGGTCGAGCCACGGGTGCCCGATCACGAGCTGCTCGACGGTGTCGATCCAGGCGTCGATCGTGAGGTCGCCGTTGCAGTGGGCGTGGATGTTGATGCCCCGTTCGTGGAACGGTCGGCAGATGTCGACCAGCTGCTCCGGCGGCACCATCCACTGGCCGTGGTCGGTGCCCGTGTAGTACCCGGGCCACCCCATCTTGGCGGTGAAGCCCTGGATCGAGCCGTCGAGGACCAGCTTCAGCCCGGCGGTGCGCATCTTGTCGGTGTCGTTCGCCGCCAGCGCCAGCAGTGCGTCGGCGGCGTCCGCCCAGTCGGTGCTCCCGGGTGGCAGCGCGTGCAGGTGCCGCTGCAGCAGACGGGCCGGGAACTCGGGCCGGTCGACCACCTCGTGCAGCACCGTCTGCTCTCCGGGTCGGCTCAGACCCGACGACCCGAGGTCACACAGCATCGTGACGCCCACGTTGGCGCAGATCTGGCCCAGCGCCTCGATCGCCCTCGGGTCGCTCAGCAACCGCAGGATCACACTCACCCCCGACCGTGCGAGCGCGATCGCCGGCATCTCCTGCAACTCGCCGTTCGGTTCGCCGTTGGCATCCCGAGCTACGCCCGGCGTCGTCGACTCGCGGGTGATCTCGTGGTGTTCGAGCATCGCGGTGTTGACCGTGGCGAGATGGGCGCTCGCGTGGAACACGAAGATCGGTCGCTCGGTCGACACCCGATCGAGGTGCTCGCGGGTGAGGCGCTCCTCATCGGTGAAGTAGATCGGGTCGAACCCACCGACGACGATCGGTTCCGGTGATCCGTGCGTCTCGACGTCGAGCTCGCGCAGCCGGTCGAGCAGTGCGTCGTAGGTGCGGATGCCGGGGGAGATCCCGCCGTCGACCCGATGACGGTCGAACCAGCCGACGTAGGGGACCATCGAGAACGCACCCTCGAGCGTGTGGCCGTGCGCCTCGATCATGCCCGGTACCAGGACATGGTCGGCGAAGCGCCGGTCGACCACGTGGGGCCCCCAGCTGGCGCACTCGTCGAACGAACCCGCCGCGAGGATCCTGCCGTCGCGCACCGCCACGGCCTCGACCGCCGGCTGTGCGGGGTCCATCGTGACGATGGTGCGGGCGGGGAACACGGTGACGTCGCTCACCCGTGCGACCGTAGTGGGCTACCCGAGCGCGTTCGCCACCTCGGAGGCGACCAGGTCGAGGTGGTCGAGGTCCGCGAGGTCGAGCACCTGCAGATAGATCCGCTCGGCACCGGCGTCGGCCCACGATCGCAGGGTCGCGGCAACCTCGTCGGGCGTGCCCGCTGCGCCGTTCTCGCGCAGTTCGGCGGGTTCCCGACCGATCGCCGCGGCGCGGCGCTCGAACTCGCCTTCGTCGGCTCCGCAACACAGCACGAGCGCCGCCGAGAACACCATCGTGGCCGGGTCGCGGTCGATCGCCGCGCACGCGGTGCGCACCCGCCCGGCCTGGGTCGTGAAGAACTCGCGTGGCACGAACGGCGTGTTGAACTCGGTGGCGAACCGCGCGGCGAGCGCGGGCGTGCGCTTGGGCCCGCCGCCGCCGATGATGATCGGCACGGGGGACTGGACCGGCTTGGGCAACGCCGGTGACGCGGTGACCGGATACTGGCCACCCGGCGATTCGAACGTGTCGCCGACAGGGGTGGCCCACATGCCGGTGATGATCTCGAGCTGCTCCTCCAGGCGATCGAAGCGTTCGCCGAGTGGTGGGAACTCGATGCCGTACGCCTCGTGCTCCTGCTGGTACCAGCCGGCGCCGAGTCCGAGCTCGACTCGACCGCTCGACATGTCGTCGACCTGGGCGACGCTGATCGCGAGTGGGCCCGGGAGCCGGAACGTCGCCGAGGTCACCAGGGTGCCCAGCCGGATCGTCGAC
>JALOLG010000429.1 GCA_025456105.1 Ilumatobacteraceae bacterium
GCTTCCGACGTGCTGCGGAGCTGAGCGGCGCGGCGACCGAGGCCCATCCGATCGAGGCCCGCGGACCCTCCGATGAGCGCCTCACCGTCGATGTCGCCCGCACCGGTCGTGCGGATGCCGAGCGCGTGCTGCTCGTTCTCAGTGGGGTGCACGGCGTGGAGGGGTTCGCGAGTGCCGCCATCCAGTGCGAGCTGCTCGAGCGCATCGGCGCCGACGGCGCTCCCGACGATGCCGCCATCGTGCTCGTCCACGCCGTCAACCCGTGGGGCATGGCCTGGTGGCGGCGACAGAACGAGTCGAACGTCGACCTCAACCGCAACTGGGCGCGCGACCGCCACGACCCGCCCGCGAACGACGGCTACGCCGATCTGCACCATCTGCTCGTGCCCGACGGTGACGAACCACCCACACCCGAGTCGCTGCTCGACCCGCTTCGCACGTTCATCGACCGCCACGGGATCGGCTGGGTCCGCGACGCGATCAGTCGCGGCCAGTACTCCCACCCCGACGGCCTGTACTTCGGCGGCGACCGCGTCGAGGCGTCCACGCGGATCCTGGCCGACATCGCCCGCCGCCACCTCGCCGGCGCCCGCCGCGTGCTCACCGTCGACCTGCACACCGGCCACGGCGCCGCCGGCACCTACACCCTGCTCTCGCAAGCACGTCTCGGGTCACCCGACGACGAGTGGCTGCGCCGCCACTTCGACCCCGACCGGATCGAAGCCACGGTCGACAACCCCGACGCCACCACCCCCGCGAAGGTCGGCCAGCTCGCGATCGGCCTCGCCGAGCTGCTGCCCGCCACCGAGCACCACGCGGTCACGTTCGAGCTCGGCACGGTGCCGAACACGCGGATGATCCTCGCCGAGCGCGCCGAGCACTGGGTGCACCGGCACGGCGACCGCACCCATCCCGCTCATGCTGCGCTCGTCTGGGAGCACCGCATCTGCTCCACCCCCGACGACCCCGAGTGGGTCGCGACCGCCTTGGCCCACGGCCGCACCGTGCTCACCGCCGCCCTCAGCGCGTTCTCGTGAATGGGGGGTGTCGTCTGGACACCCCCCATTCACGAGAACGCGATCCGTGTGTCACCATCTGCCGCCATGGGAGCACTCGACGGTGTGAAGGTGGTCGACTTCTCGGTGATGATCTCCGGGCCGCTGGCCGGGATGATGCTCGCCGATCACGGCGCTGAGGTGGTGAAGGTCGAGTCACCCGGTCTGGGCGACATCATGCGGTTCCTCGGCACCAACAAGGGCGGGATGTCGGGGATCTTCGTCAACAACAACCGCGGCAAGAAGTCCCTCGTCGTCGACCTGAAGCACCCGACGGGCTTGCAGATCGTGCAGGACCTGGTGCGCGACGCCGACGTCGTCATCCAGAACTTCCGACCCGGAGCGATGGAGCGCCTGGGCCTCGGGTACGAGGACCTCAAGGCGATCAACCCCGACGTCATCTACACCTCGATCTCCGGCTACGGACCCGACGGCCCGTTCAGCCACCGTCGGGTGTACGACAACGTCATCCAGGCGGCGTCGGGGCTCGCCTCGGTGCAGACCGACCCGGCCACCGGCATCCCGTCGATGTACCGCACGCTGGTGTGCGACAAGACCACGGCGTACACGGCGGTGCAGGCGATCATCGCTGCGCTCTACGCCCGGGCCACCGGCAAGGCAGGTGGCCAGCACATCGTGCTCGCGATGCTCGACACCGCGATCGCGTTCCTGTGGCCCGACTCCGCGATGGATGCGGCGCTGATCGACGACGACGTGCACCGCACGCCCACCATCGGCGCGAACTACGCCGTCACCGCGCTCGCCGACGGGTACGTGTCGGCCGGGGCCGTCACCGACGCCGAGTTCCGCGGGGTGTGCGCGGCGATGGGTCGGCCCGATGTCGCCGACGACCCCCGCTTCGCCACCGCCCTCACCCGAACCCAGCACATGGTCGAGCTCGTCACGATCATGCGCGAGATGGCCGCGGCCACGACGCTCGACGACTTCGTGGCCGGCGCCGAGGAGCACGACGTGCCGGCATCGAAGATCAACACCCTCGACGAGCTCCCGCACGATCCGCAGGTGCAGCACAACCAGGTGTTCGTCGAGCGCGTCCACCCGATCGCGGGCACCGTCCGCGAGCCGCGCCCCGCCGCACGGATGTCGGCCACCCCCCAGCGCGTCGGCGACCACGCCCCCCGCTACGGCGAGCACTCCGACGAGATCGTCCGCGCCCTCGGCTACGACCCCACGGTCCTGCGTGCCGAGGGCGTCATCACCTGACCGCTCCCGAGCGTTTGGGCTGCAGCTGCCATCACATGTGGTGGCAGCTGCAGCCCAAACCACCAGAGGGCGACCGGATCAGCCGTCGGGGAAGCCGGCGCGCAGGGCGCGGTCGAACAGGGTGCGCAGGCGCTCGGACTCGCTCGGGTACTCGCCGTTCACCAGGATCGCCCAGGTGATGCCGTCGGGTCGGGCGAGCACCATCGAGTGCGTGCTCTCGAGCGTGCCCGTGTGCCCCACCGATCCGTCGGCGTAGCGGATGAG
>JALOLG010000430.1 GCA_025456105.1 Ilumatobacteraceae bacterium
GAACCGCCGCCTCGCCGGCAAGCGGCTCGCGGAGATCGATCTCGAAGGCAGGTTCGGCGTCTCGGTCACGCGCCTGCGACGTGGCGACGACGATCTGGTCGCCACGCCGGATCTCGCCGTGCAGCTCGGCGACCGGGTGCGGGTCGTGGGCGCGGCGGATGCCCTCGCCCAGGTGGCGAAGGTGCTCGGTGACTCGGAGCGCCGGCTGTCGGAGTTCGACGCCGCTGGGCTCGCGGTCGGGATCGCCGCCGGCCTGGCGGTGGGTGCGATCCCGATCCCGCTCCCGGGTGGGGGCGACCTGACGCTCGGCGCCGGCGGCGGACCGCTCGTCGTCGGTCTCGTGCTCGGTGTGACCTCGCGGGTCGGCCCGGTCACCTTCCAGCTGCCGTTCGGGGCGAACCTCGTGCTGCGCCAGCTCGGTGTGCTGGTGTTCCTGGCCGCTGCCGGCATCGGATCGGGCTCGACGTTCGCCGAGTCGGCGGGCACCGGCACCGGTCTGCAGATCATCGGTGCGGCGACGATCGTCGCGGGCCTGTTCGCGCTGCTGGTCCCGCTCGCGCTGCAGGCGATCGTGCGCCTCGACGTGATCAGGGCGACGGGCACGTTCGCGGGTGTCGAGACCCAGCCGGCGGCGCTCGCCTACGCGCTCGACCGCACCAACGGGGACGATCGCGTGAACCAGGCGTACGCGCTGGCGTTCCCCGTGGCGATGATCGCCAAGATCATCGTCGTGCAGCTCCTCGTCTGACTCCACGACGGGACCCACGTAGGGTCGCCGGGGTGCACGAGCTCACTGACAACGAGGCCCAGACCCGGTTCGAGCTGATCGTCGACGGCGAGGTGGCGGCGATCGCTCGCTACGTGCTGCGCGGCGGGCGCCGCTACTTCGTGCACACCGAGGTCGACCCACGGTTCGAGGGGCAGGGTCTGGCGTCCGAGCTGGCGCGAGGCGTCCTGGAGCGATCACGCGAGCGGGACGAGCTGATCGTCCCGCTGTGTCCCTTCATCGCGGGCTACATCGACAGGCACCCGGAGTACGGTGACCTCGTCGACCAGCCGTTGTACCAGGCGATGTCGCGGCCTCGCTGATCGCTCGGGCTCGGTCGTCACCACCCGGCCCGGGTGGCGGAACTGGCAGACGCAGGGGGCTTAAACCCCCCAGGAGGAGACTCCGTGTGGGTTCGAACCCCACCCCGGGCACTTCGACGATCCAGGTCAGGCCGAGATTCAGTCCTCGATGACGTCGAGCCCCTCCGCTCGGAGCCGAGCGATGCTGTCGAGCATGGCCTGCAGCGCCTCGGGGGCGTGGCGCTCCCACGACCGCACCTCGCCGACCACGCGCATCGGCTGGCGCGTGCGGTACGACCGCGTGACGTTGCCGGGGAACCGCTTGTTCGTGACGTTCGGATCGTCCTCGAAGGGGCCGGTGGGCTCGACGACGTAGATGCGACCCGGGCCGGCGCTCGCCGCGAGCGCCTCGGCCAGCTCGGCCGCCCACGCGGCCGGCTCGAGCAGCGCTGCGAAGTAGACGTGGTTCGAGATCCGACCCTCGTGGAAGTTCGAGCGGTGGCCGGGCACGATGAGATCGTCGACGTCGAAGGTGGCCGTGGTGCCGTGGAAGAACGGGCCGCCGACGTGCGCGCAGCTCTCGAAGGTCACCGGCACGTATGCCGTGTCGCGCGCGGCGGCGATCGCCTCGGCGATCGACATCGTTGCGTGCACCTGCTCGTCGCCCATGGGCCCTCCGACCGCCGCTCGCTGCGGACGCGAACGAACCTACCGAACGCCCGTCATGGTCCTTCGCTCCTCGGGAACGTTCCCCCCGCATGCCCGCCACACCAGGGTGACGGTTCGCCTCGCCCAATCCCTCGGCGGCGTGGTGCCGGCGAGCGCCATGGCGTACCACGAACCGGTGAGGAAGGTCGCGGCGATCTGCACGTCGGCGTCCGCGTCGAGCGCGCCGGCTGCGATGGCGGCTCGCAGGTGACCGCGGATGCGCGCCCGGCGCGGGGTGACCACCGACTCGACGTAGCGCTCGCGAATCGCAGGATCGACGCCGTCGCCGAGCATCAGGCCGGCCACCGGCAGCGAGGCGGCAACCGTGATGCAGTGACGGAAGTGCTCGAGCTCGGCCACGAGGTCGTCGTAGGGGCGGCCCGACGACGGAGGTGGATCGACCGCAGCCAGGCGAGCGATGGCGTCGACGACCAGCGCCTCCTTGTTCGGCCAGCGTCGGTAGATCGCCGGGCGCGAGGTGCCGGCGGCAGCGGCAACGGCGGCGAGCGACAGCCCGGCGAAGCCGTCGCGAGCGAGCTGGTGCAGTGTCTCGTCGAGGACGGCCTCGTCGATCTCGGCGTCCCTCGGTCGGCCGGGACGTGGTGCGGCGATCACGGGCTCGGTCACGAGCACCGAGTTTATGTGACCGGAGTGGAACGGAATCCGTGACTCCCGCTATGTTTCGTTTCCGTCACGTAACGGAAGAAAGGAACCGACATGAGCGCGACCCTCGACGTACATGGTCCGACCAAGCGGGTGCTGATG
>JALOLG010000052.1 GCA_025456105.1 Ilumatobacteraceae bacterium
TGCACGGCCACCGCACGGGCGTGGCGGTCGCCGTGAGCCACCTGCTGCAGGCACTCGGTGAGCTCCCCGAGGTCGAGGTCGTCCCGTACCTCTCGAGCTTCCGGGCCACGCTCGCGCCCGGCGAGCGCCGGCTGCCCCTGCCCGCTGCGATCACGTCGCGCACGTGGGCCTGCACCTCGTGGCCACGTGCCGACCGGTGGCTCCGCGACGTCGACGTGGTGCACGGCACCAACTACGTCGCGCCCCCCAGCCGGCTCCCGACGGTGATCTCGGTGTACGACTGCTGGTTCCTCGACCACCCCGAGCTGGCGAGCACCGTGGTCCGCCGCGCCGGCGACGTGCTGCGCCGGGCCGCCGGCCGCGGCGCCTGGATCCACGCCAGCTCGACGGCCACGGCCGACCGGGCCCGCGCCCTGCTCGGCACCGACCGGGTGGCCACGATCCTGCTCGGCCCACCCGACGCACCCGCGCACGTGGCGCCCCGCCGCCCGATCGGTGTGGGCGACCGTCCGTTCGTGCTCGCCCTCGGCACGGTCGAGCGCCGCAAGCACCTGGCGCACCTCGTGACGGCGTTCGCGACGGTCGCCGACGCGCTCCCCGAGCTCGACCTGGTGATCGCCGGGGCGCCCGGCGACGACCAGCCCCGGGTCGCCGCCGCGGTCGCCGCACTCCCGGTCGCGCTGGCGCGTCGGGTGATCCTCACGGGCGCCGTCGACGAGGGCGCCAAGCGCTGGCTGCTCGACCATGCGAGCGCGCTCGCCTACGTCTCGCTCGACGAGGGGTTCGGCTTCCCGGTGCTCGAGGCACAGGCGGCAGGGATCCCGGTGGTGGCCAGCACGGCCGGCTCGCTGCCCGAGGTGGCTGGGTCGGGGGCGCTGCTCGTCGACCCGAACGATCCCCGTGCCCTCGCCACGGCGATCGAGTCGATCGTTCTCGACGACGCGGCGAGAGCCGGCTTGGTGTCCGCCGGTCGGCACAACCTCGCCCGGTTCGACTGGCGCCGCACGGCCGAGGAGATGATCGGGCTCTACCAGCGAGCGATCGAGGAGGCAGGACGATGAGCGGCACGCGGGTGACCGTGCTGGCGGGCGGCGTGGGAGCCGCCCGGTTCCTGCGCGGCCTGGTCACCGTCGTCGCGCCCCGCGACGTCACGGCCGTGGTCAACACCGGCGACGACACCGATCTCCACGGGCTGCGGGTCTGCCCCGACCTCGACACCTGCACCTACACCCTGGCCGGTGCCATCGACCCCGAGCGAGGGTGGGGGCTCGTCGGCGAGACCTGGGCGGCGCTGGGTGCGCTCGAGCGCTACGCCGCCGTCCGCCCCGATGGCTCGACGGCCGCACCGACGTGGTTCGGCCTCGGCGACCGCGACCTCGCCACCCACCTGTACCGGACGGCGCGCCTCGGTGAGGGTGCCACGCTCACCGAGGTGACCGCGGAGATCGCCCGAGCCTGGGAGCTCGAGGTCGAGCTCCTGCCGATGACCGACGACCGACTCCGAACGGTCGTCACGGTCAGCGGGCACGGCCCGATCCCGTTCCAGGACTACTTCGTCCGGCTCCGACACGACGTCCCCGTCGAGCACGTCGAGTTCGTGAGCGACGGGGCCCGTCCGACCCCGGCGGCGACCGCGGCGATCGAGGCGTCCGACGTCGTGGTGGTCGCACCGTCGAACCCGATCGTGTCGATCGGCCCGATCCGATCGCTGCCCGGCATCGACGAGGTCCTCGCAGGCCGCCGCGAGTCGGTCGTCGCGGTGTCCCCGATCGTCGGCGGGACGGCGCTCAAGGGCCCCGCCGACCGCATGCTCCGCGAGCTCGGTCACGACCCGAGCGTGGAGGGGGTGGCGCGGCTCTACCGTGAGATCGCGGCGACGCTCGTCGTCGATCGGGTCGATGCCGGCTCGGTCGCCGCCGTCGAGGCCGCCGGCATGCGCTGCGTGGTGACCGAGACGGTGATGAGCGAGCCGGCCATCGCCGCCGCGCTGGCGCGCACGGTGCTCGACGCCGGTCGGTGACGATCAGCCGACGAGCTCACGGATGCCGGCGGCCGGCTCGGTCCACGCCGACCACTGGAGGTGGATGCGGGCCCGGGCGGACGAGAGCGCCATCCGGGGCGGGTCGTCGGCGTGCGACGGTGGCCCGAGCGGGGCCGCGTCGGCACCGGCCACCATCTGCCACAGCTCGTGCAGCGAGGTCTGGACACCCGTGCCGACGTTCACCACGAGGCCGCCACCGCGCTGGGCCGACCGCACGAACGCGTCGACCGCGTCGTCGACGTGCACCAGATCGACGGTTCGGCGCTCGTCGCCGGAGGGCACCGCTCCCGCCCGGTGCGCCGCGACGAAGGCCGCCACGACCCCGGCGTCGGGGCGCTGGCGCGGTCCGTACACCGTGGGCGCGACCAGACAGGTGAACTCCAGGTCGTGCCGGGCACGGTAGACCTCGAGCAGGCCGTGCACGGCCATCGCCACCACGCCATCGACCGACCGCGGCTCGAAGGGGCGCTCCTTGAGCGGCAGCTCCTTGCCCGAGGGCGTGCCGTACACGGCCGCGGCCGGCAGCGCGGTGACGACCTTGGCGACCCCGTGCGCCGCGCAGGCCTCCAGCACGGCGACCGTGCGGCCGACGACGTCGGCCGTGTACCCGACGGGTGACGGCACCGTGGGCACCACGGCGAGGTGGTACAGCACGTCGGGGCGCCGCATGCGGACGACGGCATCGAGCAGGTCGCCCCCGGCGTCGAGGTGGTGGAACTTCAGCTCACCGCCGGCGGCGCGGGCGTCGTTGAGGTTCGCCAGCGAGCCGGTGCTCAGGTCGTCGACCACGTCGACCGCCGCGCCATCAGCGAGCAGCCGATCGACCAGGTGCGAGCCGATGAAGCCCGCGCCCCCGACGACGGCCGCCCTCACGTCGGCTCGGGCACCCGGGCCGACCGCAGGTCGGCACCTTCGTCGACGACCCCCACGTGACCGACCACGCAGTCGGCCACCACCGCGTCGGCACCCACCGTCCCGGCGACGATCGACCGCTCGATCACGGTGCCCGCACCGATGGTCGCCCCGGGCAGCAGCACCGAGTCGACGATGCGGGCGCCGGCGCCGACGGTGCAGTCGGTGCCGATGATGCTGTGCTCGATCGTTCCCGTGCCGTCGACGCGGGCGCCGGCCTCGAGGGGGTCGATCGGCTCGCCCCACCGCCCGTCGAGCAGGTCGAGGTTCGCGGCCAGGAAGGTGTCGGGGCGACCGGTGTCGATCCAGTAGTCGTCGGTGGCCATCGCGTACAGCTCACCAGCCGCCACCATCGCCGGGAAGGTCGAGCGCTCGATCGACACCCGCTCGCCCGCCGGCACCCGATCGAGCACCTCCGGCTCGAGCACGTAGGTGCCGGCGTTGATGAGGTTGGTCGGTGCCGTGCCGGGCGGTGGCTTCTCGATGAAGCGGAGCACGCGCCCGTCGGGATCGGTCTCGACCACGCCGAACGCCGACGGATCGTCGACCGGCGTCAGGTGGATCGTGCCCGTGCCGCCTGCCCGGCGGTGGGCGGCCACCAGCCGCCCGACGTCGAGCGCGGAGATGACGTCGCCGTTGAGGACGACGAACGTGCCGTCGACGCCGACCGCGTCGGCGGCGAACCGGATCGCACCGGCCGTGTCGAGCGGCTCGGGCTCGACGGCGTAGTGCACGCGGACGTCACCGTGGCGGTCGCCGGGGAAGGCCGACATGAACGGCTCGGGGCGGAACCCGAGCGCCAGGGTCACGTCGGTGACGCCACCCTGTGCGAGGCGATCGACCAGGCGCACGATCATCGGCCGGTGCCCCACCGGCAGCATGGGCTTGGGCACGTCGTTCGTGAGCGGGCGCAGCCGGGTCCCGAACCCGCCCACCAGCACGATCGCGTGCATCAAGGGGCCGGTGCGGTGGTGACCGGAGTCGTGGCGTCGGTGGGCACCGGCGATGCCGGGACGCTGCCGGCCGGCACGGTGGTGCCACCCAGGATCTGCTCCGGCGGGATCTGCCCGGCGTCGATCGCGCCGAGGGTCGGCAGGTCGGCCGCCCAGGGGGGCATCGGCACGGTGGTGTCACGCGGCACGAACGCGATCGAGAAGACCATGCCGTCGTTCGTGACGCGGATCTGGTCGAAGTTCGAGATGTAGGTGGTGCCGTCGTCGGTGTCGGTGAAGTTCTCCCACACGACCACGCTCAGCTCGCCGTCCTCGCCGTCGCACTGCGTCTCGCCCTCGACGAACTCCCGGCCCTGCGCCGGTGCCGGCTGCGACTCGGGGAGGCGCAGGGTGTCGTCGGTGAGCTCGACGTCGTACACGTCGAGGAACACGCCCAGCTTGGCCCGCGTGCCGACGGCGGCGGCGGTGAACGGGTGCCAGTGGATGACCCCGTCGTCGTGCGAGTGGATGCCCGTGCGCAGGTACTCGGTGTTCACGAGCTGCCCCTGCGAGTTGACCTCCTCCTGGTTGCCCTCCAGCTGGTACCACTCGCCGCACAGGAAGAACCCGTAGGCCGCGTGCCAGTGGTCCTCGATGGTGGGCGGCGACGCGTCGGCGGCCGGCACCGACTGCCGGGCGTAGACGATGGTGGCCAGGCCGAGCACGAGCACGAGCGCCACGGCGAACGGGAAGACGGTGCCGCCCTGGAAGCGGACCTTCTTGCCCTTGCTCCGCTGCGTGAGCTTGGCGGCCTTCTTGGTGGATGACGTCGCCACGAGTACGGAACGCTAGCGGCGCCCGGGCCGGTTTCGGGGTCGCCCGAGCTGCAGCACGAGGTGCTCGTACGCGCCCGCGACCGCCGCCGGCGACATCGCGCCCTCCACGTACGCCCGCCCGGACCGGCCCATCGCTGCGGCTCGTGCCGGGTCGTCGACCAGTGCGCCGACGGCCGTCACGAACGCCTCCGGGTCGTCGGGTGGGACGGCGAGCCCGGCGCCCGACCGCTCGAGCAGCCGCGGGATCTCGGTGCCCGGGTCGATCGCCGCCACGATCGGGCGGCCCGCCGCCAGGATCGAGTACGTCTTCGACGGCACGCTGACGTCGCCGAGGCCCGTCCGGAGCGGCACCACGTGGACGTCGGCCGAGGCGAGCACCTCGGCGAGCCGCTCCGGCGGCTGGAAGTCGACGAGCCGCAGGTTGCCGAGACCCACCGCAGCCTCGGCGAGCGAGGGCCGCGCCGACCCCTCGCCGTTCACGACGAACACCACGTCGGGTCGGCGGCGGGCCGCTTCGACCACGAGCTCGAGGGATTGCGAGAACCCGACGTTGCCGGCGTACATCACGACCGGTCCGTCACCGAGTCCGAGCTGCTCCCGATAGCTCGTCCGCCGGTCACCCGGCGCGATGGCGTCGACGTCGACGAAGTTCGGGATCACGTGGACCCGGTCGGCGGCCGCGGGCGGCACCTTCGACCGCACGTTGGCAGCGAGGTCGTCGCTCAGCACCGTGACGGCATCGACCGAGCGGTACGTCGTCGACTCCAGCCACTCGGCGACGGCGATCAGGCGGCGGTCGCGGATGGCGCCGGTGCGCACGGCCGCGTCGGGGAAGACGTCCTGCACGTTGAACACCGTGGGTGCCCGGTGGGTCAGGGCCACCACGCGCCCGGTGAGCCCGAGCGTGAGCGGCGGCGACATCGCGATCACCGCGTCGACTCGGCGGAGCGGGCCCCCGGCCAGCGCGCCGGCCACTGCGGCCAGCCCGCTGAAGGCAGCGAACCCCGCCGCGCGTCGGGCCAGGTTGCGCTTGTCGCCCCCGGCCACCGGGTGCAGGCGCGTGATCGAGCCCCAGGTCGTGCGCTCCCGCCGGGCGATCCGGCCGCCCCAGCCCGGCTCGACGGCGTGCTGCCGGTACCAGGGCAGCGTGGTCACGACGTGCAGCTCGTGACCACGCCGGCCGAGCTCGTCGACGATGCGGGTCATCACGCGGCCCGTGGGAGCCGTGTCCGGGTCGAAGTGCGGGCACAGCACGACGAGCCTCATGCCGCGACCGCCGCTCGGTAGGCCGCGAGCAGCGCGGCGCCCGACGTGAGCTCGGTGAGCTCGGCCGCCCGCCGCCGACCCGCTGCCACCAGCTCGGCGCGCCGCTCGTGCACGGTGCGGGGCACCTCCGCCCATGCGTCCACGTCGGGCGGGAGCACGAGGCCGGCGTCGGCCACCACCTCACGGAGCGCCGGGTGGTCGCTGCACACGACCGGCGTGCCGATCGCCATCGCCTCGAGCACCGGGGCGCCGAACCCCTCGTAGCCGCTCGGGAACACGAGCGCGTCCGCGATCGAGAGGAGCGCGTCGCGGTCGGTGTCGGTGACCCATCCGGGTCGCACGACGCGCGACTCGAGGCCCCAGGCTGCGATGGCGCGCTGCACGTCGGGTTCGGCGGCGCCGGCGCTGCCGAGGAGCACGAGCCGGAGATCGGGGTCGGTCCAGTGCCGGGCGAGCGCCTCGAGGAGCAGCCGGTGGCGCTTGTGCGGGTGCGTGATCGCCGGGTACACGAGGACGGGTCCGCTCCCGAGACCGAAGCGGGCCCGCACCGCGGCCTCGTCGACCACGTCGGTGGACGGCGGGTCGTAGCCGTGGGGCACCACCATCACCCGGTCGGGATCGACGTCGAAGGCGTCGAGCACCGTGCCCCGCACGTACTCGCTGGGCGTCGTGACCACGGCGGCGCGTCGGACCGAGCGCGGCACGACGGCGCGGAGGTACGCCAGCTTCGTGCGGCTGAGGTACTCGGGGTGGGTGCGGTACTGGAGGTCGTGGATGGTCAGCACCACCGGTCGGCCACCCACGGCCGGCGCCGTGCCGCCACCGTGGTGCACGACGTCGAACCGCCGTCCACCGGTGCGTCGAGCGAGCCAGGTGTGCTCGACCGCGATCCGGGCCGCCCGGTTGTGTCCGGCGAGCCGTGGCACCTCGGTCGTGCGGCGCACGACCAGCTCCGGGTGAGCCGCGGCGAAGCTGCGGGGCGCGAACATCGTGAGGTCGATCTCGCCGGCCTCGACGGCTGCGACCAGGCCGTCGAGCTGGCGAACGAGGTACTGCTCCGACCCACCCACGCGGCCGGGGTCGCACCAGAGCAGGTTCACCCCGACCCGGAGCGTCACGCGGCCACCTCTCGGTAGACGGCGAGGGTGGCCGCCGCCGATGCGTCCCAGGTGAGCTGCGCCGCTCGGTCGCGACCCGATGGCACGAGGTCGGCCCGCCGGTCGAGCGCCTCGCGCAGGCCACGGGCGATGTCGTCGACGTCGAGCGGATCGACGAGGACCGCGGCACCGCCGGCGACCTCCTCGGTCGACGTGCCGCGGCTCGTCACCACCGGCACCCCGGCCGCCATCGCCTCGGCGACGGGGAGCCCGAAGCCCTCCCACTCGCTCGGGTAGGCGAACACGGAGGCGGCAGCGTAGAGGTGCGGCAGCTCGTCGCCGGGGACGAACCCGAGGAAGCGCACGTCGGCAGCGCCGACGTCGGGAGCATCGCCCCAGCCCGCGGCGCCCGCGACCACGAGCGGCATGTCGACGGCAGCCCGCGTCATCGCCGACGCGAGCCGCTGCAGGTTCTTGCGCGGCTCGAGCGTGCCCACGAACAGCACGAACCGCTCCGGCAGACCGTGGCGGAGCCGGATCCCGGCGGGGTCGAGCCGGGTGGGTGGCGGATCGACACCGAGGGGCACGAGCCGCAGCCGATCGGCCGGGATCCCGGCGTGCTCGAGGTCGTCGAGGGTGGCCGCGCTCGATCCGATCACCATCGCGGCCCGCCGCCGGACCAGCTCGAGGCTGCGCTCCATCACGCGCCGTCCGTGGCGCGAGAAGCGGTCCGGGAACCGGCGGAACGCGAGGTCGTGGATGGTCACCACCAGCGGCGCGGCCGTGGCGGCGGGCACGATCGCCGTTGCGTGGGTGACGTCGACCGATCC
>JALOLG010000431.1 GCA_025456105.1 Ilumatobacteraceae bacterium
CCCGTTCGCCGACGCGGGCGCCGCGGTCCACGTCGTCGCCACCGGCTCCGGCGCATCCGTGGTGACCCTGCACGTCACCGGTGTCGACGCCGATCCCGGCCGCACGTTCGGCGCCCACGTCCACCAGCTGCCATGCGGCGAGCTCGGCAGCGCCGCGGGCGGGCACTACCTCCACGCCGGTCTCGACCCGACCCTCCCGCTCGAGCAGCGCGAGGTGTGGCTCGACGTCACGGTGAACGCTGCCGGCAACGGGCACGCGGTGGCACTTCGGCCGTGGATCGTCGACCAGTCCTCGCAGCGGTCGGTCATCCTGCACGCGAACCCGACGGCGGCCGACGGTACGGCCGGCGCACGGCTCGCCTGCGTCGACCTCGACGGCGACTGATCAGCAGATCCGCGGCAGCTGCTCGCCGAGCGGCCTGTCGACCACCCGAGTCGCCCCGAGGCCGGTGCGAGCCACGACGACACCGGGGTGCTCGTCGACGATCTGCCCGATGACCACGCTCCCCCGGCCGACGTCGGTGGCGGACATCGCAGCGAGCACGGCGTCGGCGTGCTCGGCCGGCACGATCGCCACGAGCTTGCCCTCGTTCGCGACGTGCACGGGGTCGAGCCCCAGGAATCCGCACGCCGAGCGCACCGCGTCGGGCACGGGCACGGCCGACTCCGAGTACTCGATGCCCACCCCGGCGGTCTCGGCGATCTCGCACAGCGACGCGGCGAGGCCGCCGCGGGTGAGGTCGCGGAGCACGTGCAGGTCGCGCGTCACGGCCAGCATCGCCGCCACCAGCTCGTGGAGCGGCGCCGTGTCGGAGGCGATGTCGGTGCCGAACTCGAGCCCCTCGCGCACGCTGAGCACGGCGATCCCGTGCAGGCCGATCTCGCCGCTCACGATCACGACGTCGCCGGGTCGGGCGCGGTGCGGCGCGATCTCGACACCGTCGGGCACCACACCGATGCCAGCCGTGTTCACGTACATGCCGTCGCCGCGAGCGCGCTCGACCACCTTGGTGTCGCCGGTGACCAGGCGCACCGATGCCCGCTCGGCAGCTCGCCCCATCGCCGTGGCAACCCGGCCGAGCAGCTCGATCTCGAGGCCCTCCTCGAGGACGAAGCCGGTGGACAGGGCCAGCGGCACGGCACCGCTCATCGCGAGGTCGTTGACGGTGCCGTACACGGCGAGCTCGCCGATGTTGCCGCCAGGGAAGAACAGCGGTTGCACGACGTAGCTGTCGGTGGTGAACGCCAGCCGCGTGCCGCCGAGCTCGAGCACCGCCGAGTCGGTCGGGGTGGCGGTGGACGCGGCCGGGCCGAACGCCGGCAGGAACAGGTGCTCGATCAGCTCACCCGACAGCTTCCCGCCACCCCCGTGGCCGAGCACGATGCGGTCGTGCCGGCGCAGCGGCATGGGGCACGACCACCCTTCGACGTCGATCGCGCCCTCGACTCCCTCGGCCTCCTCGGCCTCCTCAGCCACGGGGGGCCACCGCGGGTGGCGCGACGCGCCGGTACTGGAAGTACGCGGCGCAGGCACCCTCGCTCGACACCATCGTCGCCCCCATCGGGGTGCGCGGCGTGCACGACGTGCCGAAGCACTCGCACTCGTCGGGCCTGATGAGGCCCTGCAGCACCTCACCGGCGCGGCACGCCGCCGGCTCCTCGACGTCGATGTCGCCGACATCGAAGCGGTGCTCCGCGTCGAGCTCGCCGTACGCGTCGGCGAGCCGCCAGCCGCTCGCCGGGATGAGCCCGATGCCGCGCCACTGGCGGTCGCACACCTCGAACACCTCGTCGAGCATCGCCCGCGCGGCGGGGTTGCCCTCGGGGCGCACCGCCCGCGGGTACGCGTTCTCCACCTCGTGTCGGCCGGACTCGAGCTGCGCGACGCAGCGCCGGATGCCGTCGAGCACGTCGAGCGGCTCGAACCCGGTGACCACGATCGGCACCGAGTACCGCTCGGCGAGCGGGTCGTACTGGCCGGTGCCCATCACCGTGCACACGTGCCCGGCCGCGAGGAACCCGTTCACCCGGCACGTCGGCGAGGTCATGAGCGCCTCGATCGCGGGCGGGACGAGCACGTGGCTCACGAGCATCGAGAAGTTGGTGATGCCGCGGGCCCGGGCCTGGTGCACGGTCATCGCGTTGGCCGGCGCCGTGGTCTCGAACCCCACGCCGAAGAACACCACCTGCTTGGTGGGCTCGGACTCGGCCACCGCGAGCGCGTCGAGCGGCGAGTAGACGACGCGGACGTCGCCGCCGCGCGCCTTCACGGTGAACAGGTCGTCGCGGCTGCCCGGCACGCGCAGCATGTCGCCGAACGAGCAGAACACGACGTCGGGCCGGCTCGCGATCGCGAGCGCCCGGTCGATCATCTCGAGCGGGGTCACGCACACCGGGCAGCCCGGTCCGTGGATCAGCTCGATCTCGTCGGGGAGCAGCTGGTCGATGCCGTGGCGGATGATCGCGTGCGTCTGGCCGCCGCACACCTCCATGATCGCCCGGTGCCGTGTCGTCGTGGCAGCGATCTCGTCGAGCA
>JALOLG010000432.1 GCA_025456105.1 Ilumatobacteraceae bacterium
CGCGGCTCCGACGAGGTGAGCCGGGCGTTCGACGCCGGGCCCGACCACGTGCTCGACGCGCTGGCGGCGTCGGGTGGCGCCGATGCACGTGACTTCCTGGAGCGGTTCGATCGGTTCCTGTTCGAGCACGGCGCCCGGGCGCAGAACGAGTACGACCCGATCTCGCCGTCGTGGGAGGTGCGGCCGCGCATCGCGCTCGCGGCCATCGACCTGATGCGTCGATCCGACGATGCCCAGTCCCCGGCGGTGCGGAACGCTGCGGCGGTCGCCGAGCGCGATCGGATCCTCGCCGAGATCCGGTCGCGGGTCGCCGGCGACCCCGAGACCGCCGGGATGTTCGAGGCGGCGCTGCAGTCGTCGACGCTGTTCCTCTCGGGACGGGAGCGAGCGAAGACCAACGTCGTCACCGTCATCAACGAGATCCGCGTCGCCCTGCGCGAGCTCGGTCGCCGACTGGTGGAGCGGGGGATGCTCGCCGAGATCGCACAGGTCTTCATGGTCACCGACGTCGAGCTCGACCAGCTGCGCCACGACCCCGAGCGGTTCCGTGATGTGATCGCCGAGCGGTGGGCGCAGTACCGCTCCCTGTTCGAGCGCGAGCCGGTGTTCGTGGTGAACGGGCGCGTGCCGTCGCTCTCGGAGATGACCCGCCGCGACGCCAAGGCCGCCACTGCCGTCACGGCCGGCGCCGTCCTCACCGGTGCGGCGGGTGCGGGCGGCGTGGCGACCGGGCGCGCCCGCGTGGTGCTCGACGCGGCCGACCCCGTCGGGCTCGAGCCCGGCGACGTGCTCGTGGCGCCGCAGACCGACCCGTCGTGGGTGCCGCTGTTCGTGCCCGCCGCCGCCGTGATCGTCAACGTCGGTGCGATGGGCAGCCACGCCATGATCGTGTCGCGCGAGCTCGGGATCCCGTGCGTGGTGTCGGTCGCCGATGCCACCGACACGATCCCCGACGGCGCGATGGTGCGCGTCGACGGCAACGCCGGCACGGTGACGGTGCTCGAGGTGCCGGGCTGACCCGGCGACCTCAGCGACGGCCGGCGGCGTGGCGGCCGGCCAGGTACCCGAACACCATCGCCGGACCCAGCGTGCCGCCCGGGCCGCCGTAGGTCATGCCGAACGGCGACCCCATCGCGTTGCCGGCGGCGTACAGCCCCGGGATCGGCGCGCCGTCGAGGTCGAGGACGCGCGCGTCGGGGTCGACCCGCGGCCCGCCCTTGGTGCCCAGGCAGCCCGAGTGGATCTCGAACGCGTAGTAGGGGCCGGTGGTGAGGGGCCCGAGGGTGGCGTCGCGACGGCCCTTGCGGTACGGGTCGCCCCACCAGCAGTCGAACGCCGAGTCGCCGCGCCCGAAGTCGGGGTCGTGGCCCGCCTCGCAGTGCTCGTTCCAGCGCTCGATGGTGCGCGCCAGCTCGTCGGCGTCGATGCCGAGCTGCTCGGCGAGCTGGGCCGGCGTGTCGCCACGCGGGATCCAGGCCGGCACGTCGCCGGCGCCGCCACCGGCGCTGACGCGGAACCCGTAGCGGTCGACGTACGTCTGGTCGAAGACCAGCCAGCACGGCAGGTTGGCGTACTCGAACCTCGACACGTCCTCGACGTGGAACGCAGCGCCGAACGCGTTGTAGTTGGCGGCCTCGTTCGTGAACCGCCGACCGCGCCGGTTCACCATGATCGAGTGGGGCAGCGTGCGCTGGCCGTTCACCAGGTTGCGGCCCATCGCGTTGCCGCCCTCGGGGACGACGCCCACGGGGATCCACCACGCTTCGCGCATGTTCGACAGCGCCGCCCCGACGCGCATCGACATCCTGAGCGCGTCGCCGGTGCTGGTCGGCATCGAGACCGGGTGCGTCATCGGCCCGCGGAGGAAGGTGCGCACCAGCTCGGGGTCCCACTCGAAGCCGCCGGACGCGAGGATCACGCCGCGCGCCGTCTCGACCTCGATCGGCCCGTCGGGTGTGTCGACGACGATGCCGACGACCGCACCGTCACGGACGATCAGCTCGCGCCCGGCGCACCCCGTGCGCGGCGCGATGCCCCGGTCGAGGCAGGCCTTGAGGAGCCGGCCGGCCAGTGCCTGGCCGCAGCCGCGCTCGTCGCGCTCGCTGCGCCGGGCGAGCTCCTCGGGCGACGGCGGCTCGGGCACGGCCTTGCCGAGCGGGGTCTCGCTCATGGTGATGCGCGGGTCGGCGAAGTAGGGCGAGGGCGTCACACGGGCCGCCCACTCGCCCAGCTCGGCGAACGGGAAGATCGGGCACTCGAGCGTGCGGCCACCCCCAGGGCTGCCGCCGGGGAACTCCGGGTGGTAGTCGGGCATGCCGGGCACGGCGTAGAACTGCACCGGCGTCTTGGCCTCGAGCAGCTCGATCATCTCGGGCCCGGCGTCGACGTAGGCCTCGACGAGCCGCTCCTCGAGCATGCCCCGCGACAGCGACATGATGTAGGTGATCGCGCGCTCCCGGCTGTCGTCGACGCCGACGTCGCGCATGTGCGGGTTGTTCGGGATCCACACCTGCCCGCCCGACCACGCCGTG
>JALOLG010000433.1 GCA_025456105.1 Ilumatobacteraceae bacterium
CTGCGACCGGACGGACAGGTGTACTACTCGTCGCTGATCGCCGGCGCGATCGCGGCGGGCTGACACGCGATCTCCGACGGCCGTCCGACGGCACCGGGAGCCGGCGCCGGCCGCCACCACCTCGACGACGGTCTCGACCTCATCTTGACGGTTGCATGACATCACCGGAGCGGTGTGGCGGACGATACTGGGAGGTCCATGTCGACGCTCGCTCCTCCCCGGAGCACCCCCGTTGCTGCCGACGACAGCGCGTTCATCAGTCGGGTCCCGTATCTGCCGGGTCTCGACGGGATGCGCGCGCTCGCCGTCGTCGCCGTGATGGTGTACCACGCCAACAGCGACTGGCTGCCCGGCGGGTTCCTCGGCGTCGAGATCTTCTTCGTGATCTCGGGGTACCTGATCACCCTGCTCCTGATCTCCGAGCGGGAGCGGACCTATCGGATCTCGCTGCGCCAGTTCTGGATGCGCCGGGCCCGCCGGCTGCTCCCGGCGTTGTTCACGATGATGGCGATCGTCATCGCCTGGACCGCGGTGTTCAAGGAGGAGGCGCTCGGCCAGCTGCGCGGCGACGTGATCGCCGGCGTTTTCTACGTGTCGAACTACTACCAGATCTGGGTCGGGCAGGGGTACACGGCGGCGGGCGACTTCGCCCCGCTGCGTCACCTCTGGAGCCTCGCCGTCGAGGAGCAGTTCTACATCGTGTGGCCGCTCGTGATGGCCGCGCTGCTGCGGGTGGGGCCGCGGCGGGTGGTGTCGGCCGCGAAGTGGATGCTCGCCGCCGCCGTCCTCATCACGGTGGCCGTGGCGGTGATGGTGCCGACCGGCCGCATCGGCACCTGCGAGACCGACCCGAGTGCGTACTGGACGGTGGGCGAGCGGTGCATCTCCAAGCTCGACTTCCTCTACCTCTCCACCCCCACGCGCGCCGCCGGGCTCCTGCTCGGCTCGGCCTTCGCGCTGGTGTGGCGCCCGAACGCGATCATGCGCGGGCCGCTGCGCGCCAAGGCCCCGCTCGTCGACCTGGTCGCGCTCCTCGGGGTGATCGGTCTCGCGGCGCTGGTGTGGACCCTCCACATCGTCACGCCCGAGGGCGCCGACATGCTGCTGTTCCGGGGCGGCTTCTTCCTCTGCGGCCTGCTCACCGTGATGGTGATCGCGGCGGCCACGCACCAGCGGGCCGTCACCGGCCGGCTCCTCGGGAACCCGGTGCTGCTGTGGGCCGGCACCCGCTCGTACGGGCTGTACCTGTACCACTGGCCGATCTTCCAGGCCATCCGGGGCGTGGCCGGCAACCGCTTGTCGCTCACCCAGTTCGTGATCGCGATGGTGATCACGTGCCTGGTCACCGAGGCCTCGTACCGCTACGTCGAGACGCCCATCCGTCGCGGCACGCTCGGCACCTGGTGGCGGCAGGTGCGACGCTCCCGCGACCCGCTCCAGCGCCAGGTGGTGCTGGCGGGTGCCGCGACCGCGGTGGTGCTCGGCCTGTTCGGCTCGGTCAGCCTCGCCACCGCACCGCTGCAGCAGAACGAGATCGCCGAGACCATCGAGGCCGGTGCCGAGGCCACCACCGACCTCGGCGTGCTCGTGTCGACCACCACCACGGTCGCACCCGGCGCGAGCGTGGCGCCGGGCACTGCTGCGCCGGTGGGCACGACCGCCCCGGGCGCCACCGTCGCGCCGGTCGTGGAGACCACGACGCTGCCGCCCACCACCACCGCGCCGCCACTGCCGCCGACGCCCTACATCGCTGTCGGCGACTCGGTGATGCTCGGCGCAGCGCCAGCGCTCCGGGAGGGCGGCGTCGTGGTCGATGCCCAGGAGAGCCGGCAGATGGTCGACGTCGTGCCCCTGATGCAGCAGCTCCAGGCGGCGGGCTCGTTCGGCACGGCGGTGATCGTGCACCTCGGCACCAACGGCACGATCGGTGACGACACGCTGGAGGCGTTCATGGCGACCCTGGCCGACGTCCCGAATGTGGTGGTGCTCACGGTGCGCGCCGACCGGTCGTGGACCGCCGGTGTCAACGAGAAGCTGCGGGCGCTCGACGGGCGCCCCAACGTGATCGTGCTCGACTGGGCCGAGCTGTCGAACGCCTGCCCGGGCGACTGCTTCGCCGGCGACGGCATCCACCTCCGGCCGGACGGGCAGAAGTACTACTCGCAGCTCATCTTCGACGTCCTCGGCATCGGCTGAACGCCGGCAGGTGCTCGGCACTACCGTCCGGGGCATGACCACTCCCGTCCGTGTCGCCGTCACCGGAGCCGCCGGCCAGATCGGCTACTCCCTCCTGTTCCGCATCGCGTCGGGCGCCATGCTCGGCCCCGACACCCCGGTCGCGCTGCAGCTGCTCGAGATCACGCCCGCGCTCGGCGCGCTGGAGGGGGTGCGCATGGAGCTCGACGACTGCGCCTTCCCGCTGCTGAGCGAGGTGATCTGCACCGACGACGCCGACACCGCGTTCGGCGACGCCGACGTCGCCCTGCTCGTGGGCGCCATGCCGCGCAAGGCGGGCATGGAGCGCAGCGACC
>JALOLG010000434.1 GCA_025456105.1 Ilumatobacteraceae bacterium
ACTCCGGCGACGTGTCGGGGATGGTCCCGTCGACCTTCCGCATCGCCCGCTCGCTGCTCTCGCGGGTGGAGGACGAGGCGACCGGCCGGCTGCTGCTCGACGAGCTCCACGTCGAGATCCCGGCCGATCGACTCGCCGAGGCGCGGGCCACGGCCGCTGAGCTGGGCCCGATCGCCGCCCACTACCCGTTCGTGCCGGGGGCTCGGCCCACCACCGACGATCCGGCGGAGCAGCTCGTGGCCCGCACCTGGCGCCCCGCGCTGAGCGTCATCGGCGCCGATGGGCTGCCGCCCACCGACGTCGCCGGCAACGTGCTGCGCCCACGGACCCGGCTCGGCCTGTCGGTGCGGATCCCGCCCGGGGTCGACCCCGACGTCGCGCGGGCGGCCCTGGCCCGAGCGCTCACGACCGACCCGCCCTACGGCGCGAACGTGTCGTTCACGGGCGACGTCGGTGGTGCCGGTTGGAACGCGCCGGCCTTCGAGCGGTGGCTCGACGTGGCGCTCGCGAGCGCCTCGGTCGACCACTTCGGCGCCCCGTACCGGACGTTCGGCGAGGGCGGCTCGATCCCGTTCATGGCCATGCTCGGGGCGCGGTTCCCGGAGGCTCAGTTCGTGATCACCGGGGTGATCCTGCCCGACTCCAACGCGCACGGCCCGAACGAGTACCTCCACCTGCCCACCGCTCGGCGAGTGACGGCTGCGGTGGCCGATCTGCTCAGCGCCCACGCCGGGCGCTGACGTCGGCGACGGTCAGGCCGTCGGGGCGAGCGCCTCGAGCGCCGCCCAGTCGAGCGCCATCGGCCCCTCGGTGGAGAGCGGCTGGATGCACACGTGGTCGGCGCCGGCGTCGTAGTGCGCCTGCACCCGGGCGCGGATCGCATCGGCGTCGCCCCAGGCGACGACCGCATCCACGAACCGCGGGTCGCGGCGCTCGATCTCGTCGTCGGTGAACCCGAGGCGCAGCCAGTTGTTGCGGTAGTTCGGGAGCGCGGCGTAGATCGACAGCGCCGCGTTGCCCGCGGCGCGGGCCTGCTCGGCATCGGTGGAGAGCACGACCTTCTGCTCGACGCACAGCAGCTTGCCGGGTCCGAGGATCGACCGGGCCTCGGCGGTGTGCTCGGGCGTGGTCCAGTACGGGTGCGCACCGTCGGCGGCGTCGCGAGACAGCTCGAGCATCTTGGGTCCGAGCGCGGCGAGCACGCGCGGCGGTCGCTCCTGCGGACCCACCGCGCGGTAGGGCGAGGCGTCCATCGCCGCGAGGTAGTCGCGCATCTGCGTGAGCGGCTTGGAGTAGTCGAGGCCGCGCAGGCCGGCCACCATCGGGCCGTGGCTCACGCCCAGGCCGAGCACGAACCGGCCGCCGGTCTGCTCGGCGAGCGTGTTGGCCACCTGCATCATCGGGCCGGGGTGACGGTGGAAGATGCTGGCGATGCCCGTGGCGAACACGAGCGACGACGTCTGCGAGGCGAGCCACGCGATGTGGGCGAACGGATCGCGCCCGATCGTGTCGGGGAGCCAGAGCGCCGAGTAGCCGAGCGACTCCACCCGGCCGGCGAACTCGGCGGCCTGACCGGCGGTCATGCCGTCGGTGAAGTACCAGACGCCGGGTGTGCGGAGGTGGTCGAGCGCGCTCATGGCGCGCACCCTAGGCAGTGGGTCGACGACCCGTGTGGTCGAACCAGTCGCCGGAGGGGATCGGGGTCAGCGTGAGCCCGTCGCCGTACGCGTACGCCCACGCCGAGTGGCCGCGATCGGTGCGCACCGTGGTGCGCCGGTAGAGCCCGTCGACGGTGTCCTCCTCCTCGTCGAGCACGGCGAGGCACTCGTGCACCGTCGCCAGCAGGAGCTCGAAGGTCTCGCCGATCACCGACGAGCCGCGCCCGAAGACGGCGGCCGGATACCCGAGCCCGGTGTCGAACAGCTCGCCGTCGACCGAGTCGCGCCGGCCGGGACCTGCCACGAACGGCGCGAGCAGCGGCCATCGCACGTCGCCCGTCCGGAGCGTGCCGTAGACGAACAGGTGCACCGTCATGTGCGGATCGGCTCGGCGGGCTCCTCCGGGAGCGCGGCCTCGGCGTCGGAGACGCGGCCCGGGATGCAGATCGCCGCTCCGATCGCGGCCGCGAGCAGGGAGGCGAGGAGCACGCCGAGCCGGGCGTCGCGACCCTCGACCGATTCGCCGAAGGCGAGCTCGGTGACGAACAGCGCGACCGTGAACCCGATGCCGGCGAGCGCGCCGGCACCGATGACGTAGCGCCAGGTGACGGCCTTCGGGAGGCGGCCGAGTCGGGTGGCGACGGCGATCGCCACGGCGACCGTGATGCCCACCGGCTTGCCGATCACCAGCCCGAGGATCACCCCCCACGTGACCTCCGACGAGAGCGCGTCGCCGAGCTCGTCGGCGGGCACGTACACGCCGGCGTTGGCGAGTGCGAAGAGCGGCACGATCAGGAAGGCGCTCCACGGCAGCAGGCGGTGCAGCAGGAACTGCGTGGTGGGCATGGAGTTGCGGAGGCGCCGGGCGGCGTGCGTGGGGTGGATGTTGGCTTCGTGGAGGCCGAACCAGCAGAGCGCGCCGAGCACCACGTAGACGCGCACGTAGGGCACCTTCGTGCGGATGATCGCGGCGATCGCCAGCATCCCGATCGCGAACGCGAGCCACTCGAACGAGACGCCCTCGGAGTAGAAGACGGCGATCACGACGATGGCGCCCATGTCGTCGGCGATGGCGAGC
>JALOLG010000435.1 GCA_025456105.1 Ilumatobacteraceae bacterium
CCTCCGACGACTGCAACCCTGGCGGGGACCCCAACGTCGTGACCCTCGAGCCGGGGCAGTCCTACTCCGTGTCGGTCACCTGGCTCGGGAACCTCTCGCAGAAGGGCTGCCCGGCCGAGCAGCCGCTCGCCGAGGCCGGCACCTACAAGTTGACCGGCCGCAACGGCGAGGTCACCTCCGAGCCCGCGGTCTTCGCGCTCACCTCGGGCTGACCGTGGGCCTGGTCGAGCGGCTGCGAGCCGGGACGGCGCGCTCGGACCGCTCGATCCTGTCCATCCGCTCGACCGGGTCGATCCTGTCCATCGGGTCGACCGGCTCCGTCCTGTCCGTGGGGTCGATCGGGAGCGTCGCCTCGATCGGCAGCATCGGCTCGTTCGCGAGCATCGGCTCGATCATGTCCGCCGCCTCCCTGGCCTCGGTCCTGAGCTGGGCCTCGCGTCGCGGCGTGCTCGCCGCAGGCCACCGCGGCGTCCCTGGCGGCTGACCCCGCCCCGAGCCGGGTGCCCACCCCGGTGGCGGGTCGTGCGGCCGTCGAGGCCCGTGG
The DNA here is from genome assembly GCA_025456105.1 of Ilumatobacteraceae bacterium. Taxonomy (GTDB): domain Bacteria; phylum Actinomycetota; class Acidimicrobiia; order Acidimicrobiales; family Ilumatobacteraceae. Next base: position 545 of record JALOLG010000435.1, read on the forward strand.
CTCAAGGAACGAGCCGAACGCGACGACATCCCTGGCACGGCGTGGCATCCGCACGCCCCGACCGGGAGGACCGTGCGCGTGGCCCCGACCGACCGCGACGACCCAGGGGTGCCCCGCGGCGCCCGCCGGGTGTCGGTCGTCGTCGTCGCGGGGACCCACGTCCGCCTCGCCCGGCTGGCCCACCTGCTGGACCAGGCCGGTGTCGAGGTGCTCGGGGTGGCCAAGAGCCCGGACGAGGCCGAGGCGCTCGTGTGCGCGCTGCGACCGGACACCGTCCTGCTCGACCTCGCGCTCGGCGTCGGCGGCATCGACGCCGTCGAGCGCATCATGGGTCGCTGCGCGACGCCCATCGTGGTCACGGGTGGGGCCGCCGAGTCGGCCGCGACGGCGCTGGCCGCCGGTGCGGTCGACGTGGTCACCCCCGGGACCGAGTCGCTCGGTCCGTCGGCGTACGCCGCCGCGCTCGGGCGCCACCTGCACGTGGCCAGCCGCGTCCGCGTCATCACCCACCCGCGTGCTCGCCTCCGGGAGCGCGGGTTCGACGGCCCGGTCGCGGTGCCCCCTGCCCGGGATCGGGGTCGTCGGCACACGCCCGTGGTCGTGATCGGCGCGAGCACCGGTGGCCCGCCCGCGCTCGCTGCCGTGCTCGGCGCGCTCCCGACCACCCTGCCCGCGAGCGTGGTCGTCGTGCAGCACATGGCCGACGGGTTCGTCGAGGGCCTCGCGTCCTGGCTCGACGGCGTGGTGGACCTGCCGGTGTCCGTGGCGCTCAGCGGCGACCGCCTGCGCCCGGGCCACGTCGTGCTCGCCCCGAGCGACGGCAACCTCGTCATCGAGCCCACCCTGCGGCTGCGCATCGCGGATCCGCGCCCCGGTCAGTTCCACGTCCCCGAGATCGACGGGACCTTCCGCTCCGCGGCCCAGTCGTGCGGCGAGCGCGCCGTCGGGGTGCTGCTCACCGGCATGGGGCGCGACGGTGCCGAAGGCATGCTCGCCCTGCGCAACGCCGGGGCGTTCACGATCGCCCAGGACGAGGGCACCAGCGTGGTGTGGGGCATGCCCGCTGCCGCGGCCGCCCTCGACGCGGTGTCCGTCGAGCTCGCGCTGCCCCAGGTGGCCGAGGGGATCGTCGAGGCCGTCTCGCGCATCCTCGTGCCGGAGGCGGTGTGAGATGAGCCTGGCCGCCAGCCCCCGCGCCCTCACCGACGCCGAGCATGCCGCGCTCGCCGGGTTCCTCGCCCGTGAGGCCGGACTCGTCTTCGACGCCAGCCGTCGTACGACGCTCGCGGGCATCGTCGCCGACCGCATCTCGGTCACGGGCGCCGCGGACCTCGGCGCCTACCTCGCGCGGATCTCCAGCCCCTCCGGGGCCGACGAGCGGCAGCGGCTGCTCGACGCGGTCGCCGTGCCGGAGACGCACTTCTTCCGCAACCCCCCGCAGATGGACGCGCTGCGCCGCCGGGTGCTGCCCGAGCTCATGCGGCGGGCGGCGACCCGCGGCCGACCGCTCACGATCTGGAGCGCCGGCTGCTCCTCGGGCGAGGAGCCCTACTCGCTCGCGATCCTCGCCGCCGAGGTGGCCGAGTCGCTGGGGTCGGCGCCTGCCGTCCGGGTGCTGGCGACGGACCTGTCGTCGGTCGCCGTGGCGGCGACCCTCGACGGACGCTACGCCGGTCGCTCGATCGCGTCCGTCGACGAGGCCCGCCTCGATCGCTGGTTCGCCCGGCGTCCGGACGGCTCGGTGGTCGTCGCGCCTGCGCTGCGCGAGCAGGTCGACGTGCGTCTGCACAACCTCGTGACCGACCCGCTCCCGTTCGCGGCCGACGAGGTCGACCTCGTCGTGTGCCGCAACGTGATGATCTACTTCGGCCGCGACACCATGCGCGAGCTGGTCGCGGGGTTCCACTCCGCGCTGGGCCCTGGCGGCTATCTCATGCTCGGCCACGCCGAGACGCTCTGGCAGGTGACCGACACGTTCACCCTCG
>JALOLG010000436.1 GCA_025456105.1 Ilumatobacteraceae bacterium
GACGGCCACACGAGCACCGCGAGCGCCACCAGCGCGAGCACGGCGAGCACACCGCTGGCCCCGCGACGGGTGCGACGACGTGCTCGGCGCAGCAGCTCCACCCGTTCGGCGGCCGCGGCCACGTCGAGGTCGGGCGGTGCGGCGTCGGCGAGCAGCCGCTCGCGCACCGCGAGGGAGCGGCGTTCGTCGACCGGCATCGACCCGGGCGGAAGCGTGGGGGCGCTCACCGCGGCGCCCCGCTCGATCCGGCGAGCAGGCCGAGGCGCCGGCCGTCCTCGAGCCGGGTGCCGACCCGGCCCAGGTGGCCGAGCACGCCGTCGAGGGGCACCTGCAGCAGCGCCGCGGCATCCGCCGGCGAGTAGCCCGCGGCCAGCACGAGCAGTCCCACACGTCGGTCGTCGCGGCGCATCGACGACAGCGCCGTCTGCAGCTCCGACAGCGACACGACGTCGCCGGCGGCGAACTCGTCGCCGACGAGCTCGGGTCGGACCGGGACCGAGCCGGGGTGTCCGACGAGCTCGTCGAGGCAGAGGTCGAGCGCTCGGCCGAGCACCGAGGTGGTCGCGCGTTCGGGGTCGCGTCCCGGGCCACGCCGGCGGCTGAACGCCTCGGTGCAGACCTGCTCGGCGAGCGTGGTCGACGACGGGACACGGCCGTCGCGGTCGAGCACACGCCGCACCACACCCACCACCTGCGGATACACGCGATCGAACCACGCATCCACCGGATCGACCGGATCCACGGCATCGGCCGGCGCGGTGTCGGGACCCCCGTGCGCCCCTCGGCTCATGTGGCGACCGTAGTCCCGGCGGTGCGTCGCGGCTCGGTAATGTCGCCGATCGTGACTCCCCCCTCCGACGATCCCGGCGCGCTCGACGACCCCTCGCGGCGCGAATGGGTCTCGTTCGAGCACGGGGGCGACACCTACCTGTTCGACGCGAGCTTCCTGACCAGCAACTGGACCTGCATCTTCGGGCGCGGCTGCAAGGGGGTGCTCGACCACGATGCGACCGAGCTGGGCCACGGCTGCTGCACCCACGGCGCCCACTTCGCCGACAAGGGCGACCGGGCCCGCGTGCGTCGCTACGAGCAGCGGCTCACCGACGAGCAGTGGGAGCTGCGAGCGGAGGCCGAACGCTCCGGCGGTGCCGTCGAGCAGGTCGAGGGCGGCTGGGCGACCCGCACCCACGACGGTGCCTGCATCTTCCTCAACCGTGCCGGCTTCGCCCGTGGCGCCGGCTGCGCACTGCACGTCGGTGCGCTCGACGCCGGCGAGTCCTTCGTCGACTGGAAGCCCGAGGTCTGCTGGCAGCTGCCGCTGCGACTGTCCCACCACACCGACGAGCTCGAGCACACCACCTACACGCTGCGGGAGTGGAAGCGTCGGGACTGGGGCGAGGGCGGCGAGGACTTCCACTGGTGGTGCACCGAGTCCGGGGAGGCCTTCGTCGGCACCGAGTCGGTGGTGGTCGCCCAACGCGACGAGATCGTGGCCCTCGTCGGCGACGAGGTCTACGAGCTGCTGCTCGACCAGCTGCGCAGCCGCCCGGCGGTCACCTGGGTGCCGCACCCGGCGGTGCGTCGCAGCTGAGCGGCCCACGCCGGCGCCGTCGTTCTCAAGGCGACGCCGCGGACGGCCGATCCTCGGGCGGTGACGTCCTTCTCGGCATCCGAGCTCACCCGACTGGCGGAGAGCGAGGGCATGATCTTCCCCGACCACGTGGTCGAGCAGCTCGTGTCCGCGCTCGAGGCCGGCAAGCACGTGATCCTGACGGGCCCGCCGGGCACCGGCAAGACCACCCTCGCCTACCTCTCGGCCGAGCTCGGCCGCCACGCCATGCTCTGCACCGGCTACCAGCCGACCACGGCGACGTCGGAGTGGACCACCTTCGAGACCATCGGCGGCCTCCAGCCCACCCCCGAGGGCCTGATCTTCCGACCGGGGCTCTTCGTCGAGGCGATCGAGACCGGCCGCTGGCTCGTCATCGACGAGCTCAACCGCTCCAACTTCGACCGGGCCTTCGGCCAGCTCTTCACGGTGCTGTCGGGTTCTGCGGTGGTGCTGCCGTTCCGCCGCTCGGGCCAGATCAAGCCGATCTCCCTGGTGCCCCACGGGGTCGAACCGCCGGACCAGACCGACGCGATCCGGGTGCCCGCATCGTGGCGCATCATCGCCACGATGAACGCGATGGACAAGCACCTGCTCTTCGACATGTCCTACGCGCTCATGCGGCGCTTCGCGTTCATCGAGGTGGGCACGCCACCCGAGCGTGCCTACGAGCAGCTGCTCGACGGCGACGACATCGTGCGTCGGCTGCTGCCGCTGCGGCGCCTGAACAACCTGGGGCCGGCGATCTTCGTCGACGCCATGAAGTACGCCCAGCGACGTAGCCGCGACGGCATCAGCGAGTCCCGACTGGTCTACGAGGTCTTCTACTCGTTCTTCCTGCCCCAGTTCGAGGGCCTCGACGAGCACCGCGGGGTCGAGCTGTACCGCATGCTCGCGAGCCACTTCGATCCGGCGGAG
>JALOLG010000437.1 GCA_025456105.1 Ilumatobacteraceae bacterium
GCCCCACCACGGTCGCGACCACGCGGCCGAACGTCCCGAGCCCACAGCGGATCTTGCCCACGTCGTGGAGCAGCGCACCGGCGATCTCGGCGCGGGTGGCGTGCGGGCGCCGCGTCACGAACCGGCGCGCCACCGCGGTCGAGTGCCGGCGGTCCTGGTTGCTCATCATCCGCCACAGCGCCCGCTCTCCCACCGTGAGCTGCGACTCTGCCCAGATCTCGTCGCGCACGTCCGGCGGCCGCGGCGACAGCGATGTCACGAACCTGGCCGCGAGGTGCAGGGGTCTCATCGCGCCACGCCCGCACGAGGGTGCGCGGCCCGGTAGACCTCGAGCAGGCGCTCCTGGCTGACCTTCGTGTACACCTGCGTGGTCGAGATCGAGGCGTGCCCCAGGAGCTCTTGCACCGTGCGCAGGTCGGCGCCGTGATCGAGCAGGTGGGTGGCGCACGAGTGGCGCAGCACGTGCGGCGAGAGCGGGCTTTCGATCCGCGCGTCGCGCCCCGCCCGCACCACGACCTCCCAGGCCGACTGCCGGCTCAGACGGCCGCCACGGACGTTGAGGAACACGGCCTCGGCGTCGCTGCGCCGCCTCCAGCGATCGGGGACGAGGGCGGCACGCCCGTCGGGCGAGAACCACTCGTCCAGCGCCAGCGCCGCCATCCGACCGAAGGGCACGATCCGCTCCTTGGCGCCCTTGCCGTAGAGCCGCGCGAGCCGGTCGTCGAGGTCGAGATCGCCGATCGAGAGCCCGACGGCCTCGGAGATCCGCGCGCCGGTGGCGTAGAGCAGCTCGAGCAGCGCACGGTTGCGGCGCGGGAGCGGGCCCTCCCCCACCGGCGCCGCCAGGAGACGCTCCACCTCGCCCTCGGTGAGCGGCTTGGGGAGCCCGCTCGGCACGCTCACGCCGGCGAGTGAGGCGGTGGGATCGTCGGCACGCACCTGCTCCACCTGCAGGCGGCGATGCAGCACCCGGATCGCCGCGAGCTGGCGCGCCACCGAGCTCGGCGCCCGCCCTGCGGCTCGTCGTCCGGCGACGAACGCCGCCACGTCGTCCTCGGTGGCGGTCAGCACGCCGACGCCGCGCCCGGCGAGCCAGCTCACGTACGAGCCGAGATCGCGCCGGTAGGCGGCGATCGTGTTGGGCGAGCGACCGCGCTCGCTCGCCAACCAGGCGAGGACCTCCTCCACCTCGATCGGCAGCTCGCTCACGACCGCAGCCGGCGCTCCGTGGCGAGCAGGCCCACGATCGTGGCGGCGTTGCGGATGCGGCCGTCGTCGACCATGGCGAGGGCATCGGCCAGGGGGACGTGCAGCACCCGCATGTGCTGCTCCTCGGGGCCGTGCGCCTCGCGCGGCACCGCCTCGCACTCGGTGGCGAGGAAGATCGTCGTGGTCGCGTCGGTCATGCCGGGCGAGGGGTAGACCACCGTCAGCAGCTCCATCGAGCCGGCCCGCAGGCCGACCTCCTCGGCGAGCTCCCGGTGCGCCGTCGCCTCCGGTGGCTCCCCCGGCACGTCGCGCATGCCGGCGGGCGCTTCGACCACCAGCTCGTCGAACGGCGGGCGGTACTGCTCGACCAGCACCACCGAGGCGAGCCCCTCGGCATCGAACAGCACGGGCACCACCGCCACCGCACCCGGGGAGCGCACGACGTCGCGGACGAACTCGACGCCGTCGGGCGACTCGAACGTGGCGACGGTGACCGACCAGAGGTGGCCACGGTGGACCTCGCGCTCGCCGACGAATCGGAAGCCCGACGAGCCGGGGCCCTCCATGGTCAGGCCGGCGTGAGGTCGGGTGTGCGCACCGCCGCGGACCGGTGCGCGAGCGCTGCGGCGATGAGCTCGCGGAACAGCGGGTGCGGGCGGTCGGGCCGGCTCTTGAACTCCGGATGGGCCTGCGTGCCGACCCAGAACGGGTGGTCGGCGAGCTCGATGAACTCGACGAGGCGCTTGTCGGGCGAGGTGCCGCTGCACACGAAGCCGGACTCCTCGAACCGCGTCCGGTAGGCGCTGTTGAACTCGTAGCGGTGACGGTGCCGCTCGCTCACCACGCTCTCGCCGTAGGCCTCGGCCACCTTCGTGCCGGGCGTGAGCACGGCGTAGTAGGTGCCGAGTCGCATCGTGCCGCCCTTGTCGGTGACGTCGCGCTGGTCGTGCATCAGGTCGATCACGGGGTGCTTCGTGGTGGGGTCGAACTCGGTGGAGTTCGCCCCGACGAGCCCCAGCACGTGGCGGGCGTACTCGATGGTCATCGCCTGCAGCCCGAGGCACAGGCCGAGGCAGGGCACGCCTTCCTCGCGGGCGTAGCGAGCGGCGGCGATCTTGCCCTCGACACCGCGCGCCCCGAACCCGCCGGGGATCACGATGCCGTCGAGGTGGGCGAGCCGGCCGGCCGCGAGCAGCCCCTCGACGTCCTCGGCCTGGATCCAGACGATCTCGACCTTGGCGCCGTGGTGGAAGCCTGCGTGCTTCAGGCTCTCGACCACCGAGAGGTAGGCGTCGGCCAGCTGGACGTACTTGCCGAT
>JALOLG010000438.1 GCA_025456105.1 Ilumatobacteraceae bacterium
CGCTCACGGTGTGGGCCGCCGGATCGCTCCTGGCGACGCTCGTCCGCCGGCACTGGCACCTCGCCGCTGCGATGGTCCTCGCCATCCCGCTCGGGATGGGGCTGGCGTGGCTCGTCGACACCGCTCTGGGATCCGCAGCCCAGTCGGCCTTCCTGGCGGTGGGCGTGCCCGTGGACGGGTTGCCGATCCAGCTGGTGCTGGGCATGGCCCTCACCTCGCTCGCCTCGCGGGAGATGAGCCGACCGTTCCGCACCTCGGGCGGCCGCCTCGTCCTCGTTGCGGCGGCCGGTGCGCTGCTCCTCCCGGCGGCGGCGCCGCTCCGGGTGGTCGCCGCCGTCCTGGTGGCCACCGCCACGGCCTCGATGGTGCGCTACGCCATCGGCTCGCCGGTGAGCGTCGTGTCGGCGGTCGACGCCCGTGACGACCTCCGCGACCTGGGCGTCGTCGCCGAACCGGTCGCCGGCTGGGCAGATGGGATCCGGGAGGCGACCACCTCCACCGGGGAGCGCATCGCCGTGCGGATCATCGGACGCGACGAATGGGACGCGCAGATCTCGAGCAGCGTGTGGCGGTTCCTCTGGTATCGCAAGGGCGGCCGACTCCTGCGCCTGAGCGCCCGGCAGCAGGTCGAGCACCAGGCGTACCTCCTCCTGCTCGCCGGAGCCCGAGGGGTGCCGGTCACGCCCGTCGTGGGGGCGGGCACCAGCCGCACCGGCGACTCGCTCGTGGCGACCGAGGTCGTGGGCGAACCGATCGCCGCCCTGCCGGCCGACGCTCTCGACGACGCCTTCTTGCGCGACGTCTGGCGGTCGCTCGCCGCCCTGCACGACGCCGGGATCGCGCACGGCGGCATCGACGGCACCGCGGTGCGGCGCAGCGACGACGGCCGGGTCGTCCTCGGGTCGTTCGATCGAGCCGACCCGATCGTGGAGCCGTCGCAGGTCCACGCAGACCGCGCCCAGCTGCTGGTGACCACCGCCCTGCGAACGGGCAGCGAGCGGGCGGTGGCGGCGGCCGTGGAAGCCGTCGGGCCGGGCGACGCCTCCGCGCCGCTCGTCTCCTATCTGCAGGACGCCGCGCTCGACCCCGACCTGCGCGACGAGGTCGACCGCGCCGACCTGTCGCTCGACGACCTCCGAGCGGCGACCGCCGCCGCGGCGGGCATCGACGAGCCCGAGCTCCAGAAGGTGTGGCGGGTGACGTGGGGCTCGCTGCTGCGGCTGGCCGGACTGGCCATCGTCGGCTACCTCCTGATCTCGCAGCTGACAGACATCGGCCTGGACACGATCTGGTCCGCCATCACCTCGGCCGACCCGCTCGTCCTCCTCGCCGCGCTGCTCGTGGGGCAGCTGCCCCGCGTGGCGACGGCCGGGTCGCTGCAGACCGCGTCGCCGTCTCCGGTGCCGCTCGAACGGGTCACCCGCCTGCAGTTCGCCACCACGTTCGTCAACCTCGCCGTGCCGTCCACCGCAGCGCGCGCCGCGGTGAGCATCCGCTTCTTCCAGCGCTCGGGCGCCACCGCGGCGGGTGCCGTGTCGGCCGGTGCGCTCGACTCGGTCGCCGGGTTCGTGGCGCAGCTCTCGCTGCTGATCGGACTCCTCGCGCTGGGCACGGCGACCTTCGGGTGGAAGGGCATCCCGTCGGGCACGGCCGACCCGTCGGACCTGATCGTCGTCCTGCTGGTGCTGCTCGGGATCGTCGCCGTGCTGGCGATCGTCGTCGTGGCGGTGCCCAAGCTCCGGGCCGCCGCGATCCGCATCGGCGGCCAACTCAAAGAAGCCCTGGCCGTGCTGCGCTCGCCGGCGGCGGTCGTGGAGCTCGTGGCCTGGAACCTGGCCGCCGAGCTGCTGTTCTCCCTCACGATCTGGATCGTGCTGCAGGCGTTCGGCCAGGACGTCGGCTTCGGCGACGTCATCATCATCAACGAGGCGGTGGCGCTGTTCGCCGGCCTGATGCCGGTGCCCGGCGGCGTGGGCGTCACCGAGGCCGCCCTCACGGCGGGGTTCACCGCGGTGGGCGTCCCCGAGACGGTCGCCTTCTCGGCAGCGCTCTGCTACCGGATGTGCACCTTCTACCTGCCGCCCATGTGGGGCTACTTCGCCTTCAACTCCCTGCGCAACGACGGCTACCTCTAGGCGGGATCGCCCTCGGAGGACGATGCTGAGGCGGCCACCGCCTCCCGGACCGTGGTGAAGACGTGGTCTCGTCCGATGCGTTCGACCGCGCCCATCCGTTCGATGAACGACAGGACGCCGGAGCGCAGGTGGGCGACATCGAGCACGATGCCCTCGCCGCCGAGGTCCTCCGTGAGCCGCAGGAGCACGTCGAGCCCGGTGGTGTCGACCTCCTCGATGGTCTCGAAGTCCAGGATCACCCGCTGGATCGCCGGGTCGGCCGCCTGGATCCGGGCGGTGAGGTCGTCGACGAGGGAGTCGCAGTTGGTGAAGATGAGCGGGGCGTCGAACCGGTAGATCAGCAGGCCCGGGATCTCCCGATAGCCCTCGTGGGCGTCGACATCGCGGTAGAC
>JALOLG010000439.1 GCA_025456105.1 Ilumatobacteraceae bacterium
AGAGCACGTCGAACGCATCGCGTCCGGTGGCCTGCATGCGAGCGCCGAGGGTGGCCGACAGCGGCGGCTCGTAGTCGACCGGATCCGACAGCGGGTACATCATCGGCGCCGCCATCTGGAACAGGCCGTAGAGGTTGGCCATCGACCCCGGCTCGGCCACGGGCACGTCGGCCTCCGACAGGATCGCCGCCTTCACCTCGGGCTTGGCCATCTCGCGCACGCGCTCGGCGAGCGGCAGGTGGGCGAGGGCCATGTAGGTCGGCCGGCGCTGGAAGGCGTGGTAGCTGGAGAGGCCGGTGACGAACCCGATCGGGCGCGACGACACCTGGGGGCGGAGCTGGGCGCCGCTCGCGTTGGCGGTCTCGGTGCGGGCGAGGATGTCGCGCCAGAGGTCCTGGTCGTAGTCGGGCGACTGCACGAGCGTGAACGTGATCGGCCGCCCGCTGCTGGTGGAGATCTGCGCCATCAGCTCGAACTCCTGCTCCGGCGTGAACCGCTCACCGCCGAGCCCTTCGAGCTTGCCGACGGTGCCGGCCGGGATCATCTCGAACACGCCCTTGCCCACGCGGCCCATCGCGTTCGCGATGGCGAGCAGCTCGTCGGCGGGCGCGAACGTGCCGGGCACGGGCGAGCCCCACAGCGAGCGGTGGCCGATGGTGCGCGACGTGCTGAACCCGACGGCGCCGGCGTCGACGGCCTCGGCCACGAGGCGTGCCATCTCGTCGACGTCGTCGGCGGTCGCGTCCTCGTTGGCGGCCCCTCGCTCGCCCATCACGTAGTAGCGGACGGCACCGTGGGCCACCTGGGCGCCGATGTCGAGCGAGTACCGCCTGTTGGCGATGTAGTCGAGGTACTCGGGGAACGACTCCCACCGACCCCACTCCATGCCCTCGTACAGGGCCGTGCCCGGGATGTCCTCGACGCCCTCCATCAGCTCGATGAGCGTCTTCTCGCCCCCGGGCCGGACCGGCGCGAACCCGACGCCGCAGTTGCCCATGACGATCGTGGTGACGCCGTTGCCCGCGGACGGGTCCATCACGTCGTCCCAGCTCACCTGGCCGTCGTAGTGGGTGTGCACGTCGACCCAGCCGGGGGTGACGATCGCGCCGTCGGCGTCGATCACCTCGCGCGCCGGTTCGTCGATCTCGCCCACAGCGACGATCTGCCCGTCGCGCACACCCACGTCGCCGGTGAACGGCTGTCCGCCGCTCCCGTCGACGATGGTTCCCCCACGGATCACGTAGTCGAGCACCTTGCACCCCCTGGTCGTAGCGCGCCCGCCTGCGACCGTACCGGCCTCGCGCCAGTGCCGCCGAGCCAGCCGCACCCATCGTTTTCGTGATTGGGGGGTGTCCATATGACACCCCCCAATCACGAAAGGCGCAGGGTGGCGGGGGAGTGCCACGGGACTGCCACGGATCTCGTGCTGACTTCCCACGGGCCGTCGGGACGATCGGAGCGTCGAGTCCACCCGCTCCGAAGGGAACCAGCCATGACCATCACCGATGACACCAACACCGTCGACACCAACACCGTTGACACCGAGATCCACCCCGAGCCGACCACGGTCGAGGTGGTGGGCGCAACCGGCCCGGCGACCTCCGCCCGTCCCCGCCGCCGCATCCCGGGTGGCGTGGCGGCCGGATGGATCGCCGTGGCGGTGACCGTCGGCGCCGTCGGCCTCCTGGCGTACCGCTTCCTGGCCGACGATCCCGCGCCCGCACCCTCGCCGCCCGCGTCGGTGAGCGACGCCAAGGACCAGGCCGGCTACCGGTCGCCGACGATCCAGCGCGAGCTCACGTCGGGCGACGCCAAGGACCGCCCCACGTACCGGCCGGCGCTGACGGCCTGGGAGTACACGACGGGTGATGCCAAGGACCACGCCACCTACCGGTCGCCGTACCTCCAGCGGGAGCTGACGACCGGCGACCCGAAGGACCACGCGACGTATCGCCCTGCGCTGACGTCGTGGGAGTACACGACGGGTGACGCGAAGGACCGGGCGGCCCCCTGACCGCCCCCAGGAGTCCGGCGGGCAGTGCCTCGGGAAGAGTGGTGTCTCCCCCTGCTGCACTGCCCGCCGGCAAACCGCTCTCACCAGGGATGACGCGAGCTCCGTGGCACTGCCACGGAACTGCCACGTCCGGTCTGCAACGTGTCAGTCGGGGAGTACTGTCCGCACGAAGGGGGAGCCATGACCGACCTGCGAGCACTGGGGTCCCTCGCCGTCGTCGTCGACGGCCAGGAGGTGCCGATCGGTGGCCCGCGCCAGCGCCGGCTCCTCGCCGCCCTGCTCGTGCACCGTGGCCAGGTGGTGTCGGTCGACCGGCTCGCCGATGCCGTGTTCGCCGGTGAGCCGAGCGATGCCGCCGCCACCACCCTGCGCAGCTACGTGGCGCGGATGCGCCGGGTGCTCGACGGAGGCGACGTCGAGCTCGTGACCCAGGCACCCGGTTACGCACTGCGGGCCGGCGTCGACCACGTCGACGCAGCCCGGTTCGAGGCCCTCCTCGACGCCGGTCCGAGCCCAGCTGACCTCGGGTGATCCGGCGCTCGCCGTCACCACGCTGCGCGCCGCCGTCGATCTGTGGCGCGGGCCGGCGTTCGCCGAGTTCGCCGACGAGGAGTGGGTGATCACCGAGGCGCAGCGGCTCGAGGAGCTGCGGCTCGTGGCGTACGAGCGACTGGTCGACGCCGAGCTGGCGTGCGGTCGGGCGACCGAGTCGATCCCCCTGCTGGAGCGGCTGATCGCCGAGCATCCCCTCCGGGAGGGGTTCCGCGCCCAGCACATGCTGGCGCTGTACCGCGCCGGGCGGCAGGTCGACGCCCTCCGGGCGTACCAGGCCTACCGCGAGACCCTGGTCGAGGAGATCGGCGTCGAGCCGTCGCCCGCGCTCGCCGAGCTCCAGGGTCGGATCCTCGATCACGACCCGGCGCTCGAGCCGGCGACGGGCGGGGAGCCCCTCCGCGGCTACCGGCTCGGCCGCCGGCTCGGCACCGGCCCCAACGGCACGATGCACGCGGCCACGGTGGCGGGCGACGCGCACGAGCGGGTCATCAGCATCCTCGACGACCCGAGCGTCGACGACCCGGCGTTCGTCCGCTCGTTCGAGGCCAACGCGTCGATGATCGCGTCGTTGACCCACCCCGGTCTCGTCCCGCTCCACGACTTCTGGCGCCAGCCCGGCACGGCGTACGTGGTCGCACGGCGCACCCTCGGTGCCACGCTGCGCGAGCGGGTCCAGAGCGGGCGCATCCCGCGCGAGGAGATCGTCGATCTCGTCATGCGGGTCGGGGGGGCACTCGCGGAGGCGGCGGCTCGGGGGGTCGCCCACGGCTGGGTCACGCTCGACAACATCGTGCTCGAGCACGGCGGCTACACGATCTCGAACTTCGTCGTGTGCCCGCGCACGCCGCCCGACGACGCGACCGATCTGGCGGCGGTGCTGCGGGCCTGCACCGACGTCGCCGAGCCGCGTCTCAGCGGCGCGCAGCGCGAGGCCGTCGAGGCCGCGCTCGACGACGTCCGGGGTGGAGTGGCCGCCCTGGTCGAGCGCTTCGGGCAGGCGATCTCGAGCACGAGCGATCCCACCCGGTGGTCGCCGCCGAACCCGTTCAAGGGCCTGCGAGCGTTCGACGAGACCGACAGCGACGAGTTCTTCGGCCGCGAGGCGCTCACCGACGTGCTCCTCGACCGCGTCGTGACCTCCGAGCGTGGCGGCGCGCTGACGATGGTGGTCGGCGGATCCGGCAGCGGGAAGTCGAGCCTGGTGCGGGCCGGTCTCGTGCGGCGCGTCCGCGAGCTGGCGGGGTCGGGTGGCCCGCCGTGGTACGTCACGACGATGCTCCCCGGGAGCGCCCCGTTCAAGGAGCTCGCCGAGGCGGTGCGCCGAGTCGCGGTCCGCGACCTGCCGTCCCTCGCCACCGAGCTCCGCGACGGCCGGCGAACGCTCGTCGACGCCGTGCGCGCGGCCCTGCCCGGCGGCGGGCGACTGCTGCTCGTGATCGACCAGTTCGAGGAGCTCTACACGCTCACCGACGATGCCGAGCAGGTGGCGTTCCTCGACCTGCTGGCCACCGCGATCGACGACGCCGATGGCTGCGTGCACGTGCTCGGCACCTTGCGGGCCGACTTCTACGACCGCCCTCTGGCGAGCGGCCGGTTCGGGCCTGCCGTCGGCCCGGCCACCGTGGCCGTCGCGGCGATGACCCCCACCGAGCTCGAGGCGGCGATCGTCCGGCCGGTCGAGTCGATCGGCGCCACGGTCGAGCGAGCGCTGGTCGCCGAGCTGGTGGCCGCCGTGGGCGACCGCGCCGCTGCACTCCCGGCTCTGCAGTTCACGCTGTACGAGCTCGCCGAGCGCCGCGCCGACCGGTGCCTCACGCTCGACGACTACCACCGGCTCGGCGGGCTCGACCAGGCCATCGCGACGCGTGCCGAATCCGTGTACCGGTCGTTCGACGAGCGTGGGCGCCAGCTGGTGCGGTCCGTGCTCGACCGGCTGGTCGTGGTGGAGCCTGGTGCCGAGGCGACCGGTCGCCGCACCCCCCGCGGCGAGCTCACCGCGGGGCCCGACGGCGCTGCGGCCGATGCGGTCATCGAGCAGATGACCGCTGCCCGCCTCCTCTCGGTCGACCACGACCCGCGCTCTCGGGTGCCCACCGTGCAAGTCGCGCACGAAGCGCTCCTGCGGTCGTGGCCGCGGTTGCAGCAGTGGATCGTGGAGGACCGCGACCAGATCGTCGAGGCCCACCTGCGCCGGGAGGCGGCGGCGGCGTGGGTTCGAGAGGACCGTGACGAGGGTGCGCTGTACCGAGGTGCGCGGCTCGATCGTGCGCTCGAGCTCACGGAGAGCGAGCGCAGCTCGCTGCCGGAGATCGAGCGCGAGTTCCTGGACGCGA
>JALOLG010000440.1 GCA_025456105.1 Ilumatobacteraceae bacterium
CGTGGGTGCCGTCGCTCTCGTCGGCCTCCACCACGAACCAGTCGCCACCGGTCCACTGCGCCCCCGTGCCGAGGTCGGTGACGTCGCCACCGATCACGAAGCCGGGGCGCCAGCCGGCCTCGGCGAGCACGAGCATGAGCATCGAGGTGCTGGTGGTCTTGCCGTGCGTGCCGCCGACCGCGACGCTGCGCGCCCGGGCGCACATGGAGGCGAGCATGCCGGCTCGGCTCAGCACCGGGATCCCCAGCCGTTCGGCCTCCGCCAGCTCGATGTTCGACGCCGGGACGGCGGTCGACGACGTGACGGCGTCGCAGCCGAGCACGTGCGCGCGGTCGTGACCCACGTGCACCACGACGCCGGCGGCGCGCAGGCGGTCGAGCACGGGGCGCTCGCGCAGGTCGCTGCCCGACACGAGGTGCCCCATCTGAGCGAGGGCGAGCGCGATCGCGCTCATGCCGGGCCCGCCGACCCCCACGACGTGGAGCCGCTGACGACCGGCGAGATCGTGCGGGACGGCGGGTGCGGGCAGGCGGTGCCGGGAGCGGGGGGACGGTTCGGCCACGACGGGCTCAGGCTAGAGCCACCGACTCGACGAGTGCCGCCAAGGCCCCGGACCGGTGGACCATGCCGAGCTCACGAGCGGCCGCGGACATCGCCGCCCGGCCGGCCGGGTCGGCGCGGAGCTCGTCGAGCACGCGGCCGAGGTCGCCGACGGCCGACTCCGGCAGCAACCGGGCTGCGCCGGCCTCGGCCAGCCACTCCACGTTCGCGGTCTGGTGGTCCTCGGCCGCGCCCGCCCACGGCACGAGCACCGCCGGCACCCCGGTCACCGCCACCTCGTGCACCGTGCTCGCGCCGCCGCGCCCCACGAGCACGTCGGCTGCGGCGTACAGCAGCGGCATGCGGTGCTCGAACCCGACCGGCTCGTACCGGACGCCGCCGCTCCCGTCGGTCGGCGCCGCGGCCTCGGTGAGGAACCGCTCCCCCACCACGTGGCGGACGGCCAGCCCGCGGTCGTCGGCGTGCTCGTCGACCCAGTCGCGGATCGCGGCGTTGAGGACCCCTGAACCCTGCGAGCCGCCGGTGACGACCACCAGGAACCGGTCGTCGTCGACACCCAGCTCGCGGCGGGCGGCGACGCGGTCGCGGTCGCGGTCGACGGCGAGGACGTCGGCCCGCACCGGTGCACCGGTGAGCGTGGCTCGCGGCAGCGGCGAGCCCGGGAAGGCGACCGCGCACGCCGCGGCCCAGCGGGCGGCCAGCTGACTGGCACGGCCGGGCCGGCGGTCGTAGCTCACCACCACGATCGGGACCCGCAGCCGCCGGGCGGCCAGCACCGCCGGCAGGCTGGCGTAGCCACCGACCGACACGACCACTCGTGGTCGGCGATCGCGGAACCGCTCGATCATCCGCGCCCGAGCGCGCCACAGCTTGGGCCCGAACGACAGGTTCGAGCGGTCGAGCCGGCGCTGCACCCCCACGACGTCGAGGTACTCCGCGGCGAACGGGGTGGCCGGGAGCAGGCGGGTCTCGATGCCGCGCTCGGCACCCACGTACAGGATCCGCTCGGCCGGATGGCCGGCCGCCACGAGCGCCTCCGCGATCGCGATCGCCGGGAGGACGTGGCCGGCCGTCCCACCGCCCGTGACGACCGCGTCGAGCGGGCCGTCGCTCATCGGGCGCGGCGGGCCACGTTGAGCAGCAGGCCGGCGGCCACCATCGACACGAACAGCGACGTGCCGCCGGCCGAGAAGAACGGCAGGGTGAGGCCCGTCACCGGGAGCACGCCGGCCACGCCACCGAGGTTGATGATCGCCTGCACGCCGAACCAGGTGGCGATGCCGCCGGCGACGAGCATCGCGAAGGTGTCCGGCGCCGCCAGCGCCACCTGGACCCCGAACCACACGAGCAGCGCGAACCCGCCGATCACCGCGATCGAGCCGATCAGCCCGAGCTCGTCGGCCACCACCGCGAAGATGAAGTCGCTGTGCGCCAGCGGGAGGTAGCCCAGCTTGCCGTTGCTGCCGCCGATGCCCGATCCGGTGATGCCGCCGTTGGCGATGCTCAGGTAGCCCTGGTGGATCTGCCAGGCGAGGTGGTCCTTGTTGCCCTCGACGTCGAGGAAGGCGGTGAACCGGTTGAGGCGACGCGGCGACGCGAGCGCGACGAGGGCCAGCATCACCCCGCCGGCGGCGGCCACCGACGCGAGGTGCGGGATCGGGATGCCGGCGATGAAGCCCACCGCGAGCACGATCGCGGCCAGCACGACCGCCGAGCCGAAGTCGCCCTGCGCGAGGCACGCCCCGGCACCGAGGCCGGCGACGGTGACGATCGGCATCAGCCCCCGGCGGGTGTCGTTGACCCGGTCGCGATGGCGCGTGAGGAAGTCGGCCGCGAGCAGCAGCGTGGCGAGCTTGAGCACCTCCGACGGCTGGAAGCTCCACGAGCCGACGCTCACCCACGACCGTGCATCGTTGACGGTGGTGCCGATGCCCGGAGCGAACGGCAG
>JALOLG010000053.1 GCA_025456105.1 Ilumatobacteraceae bacterium
CTGCCGCGGGTGCAGGCCGGCCTCAAGAGCACCGGCAAGCGCGGCGTGTCGTTCGCGCTCTACCAGGAGGCCCGGATCCGCATGTGGCACCGGCTCATCGACCGGTTCATCGACGAGGGGCTGGCCGCCGACGGCCGATCGACGGCCGAGCTCGACCCGTACCGCGTGCCCGAGGGCTGACGCCCGCTCGGGTCGACCGGGCTCAGTCGAAGGACGCCGTCGCGACCATGTCGGGGCCGTACACCGGCGCCGACTTCTCGATCCGGTGCTTGCGGCTCACCGCCGACACCAACCCGGCCGCGCCCAGCATGTTGCGCATGGCCACGTAGTTGGGGTGGGCGAAGTGCGCCTGCAGCGACGCCTCGTCCTCCCACAGCTCGTACACCTGGATCAGCTCGGGCTGCACCGGGTCGGCGGCGAAGCAGTAGACGAGGCAGCCCGGCTCGTCGTCGCGGGTGGCCTTCTGGATGGGGGCGGACGCCTCGAGGACCTCGGCGCGACGGCTCGGATCCTGGAGGACGATGGCGGCTTCGACGGCGATCAGCGACACGGTGCAAGTATGACGGCGATGCAGGCTGCGCTGATCACCGGAGCCGGGGCCGTCGAGCTCCGCGACTTCCCCGACCCGACCCCCGCCGAGGGTGGTGTCGTCGTCGACATCGCGTTCTGCGGGATCTGCGGCACCGACATCCACGCGTTCCAGTCGGGCCAGCCGTACAACCCGGCGATCTGCGGGCACGAGTGGTGCGGCACGATCTCCGCGGTGGGCGGCGGCGTGTCGTCGCTGCACGAGGGCGACCGTGTCGTGGTGGCCGTGGCCCCCGCGTGCGGCCGCTGCGCGGCGTGCCTCGCGGGCCAGGCCGACCGGTGCTTCACGTCGTTCGCGTCGGCGACCGGGCGCGACCGCATGGCGCCGCCCCACGGCGGGTTCGCACCGCGCATCGCCGTGTCGGCCGACCGCGTCGTGCCCACCGACCCGGGGCTCGACGACGAGCAGGCCGCGCAGGTGGAGCCGCTCACCGTCGCGTTCCACGGCGTGCGCCACAGCCGCCTGCGCCTCGGCGACACCGCCGTGATCCAGGGCGCCGGGCCGATCGGGCTCGGCACGATGCAGTGGGTGCGCGCCGGTGGGGCCGGCACGGTGGTGGTGATCGAGCCGAACGAAGCGCGCCGCGAGCTCGCGCTCGAGCTCGGTGCCCACCACGTCGTGGAGCCTGGTGCACCCGCCGACTCGCTCGTGCGCGAGCTCACCCACGGGCTCGGCGCCGACGTCGTGTACGAGTGCGTCGGCCGGCCCTTCGCCATCCAGGCCGCCGTCGACCTCGCCCGTCGCGGCGGCTCGATGTGCCTCATCGGCCTCGCCGACAGCGATGCCTCGATCGTGCCCGCCACCTGGCTCGTGAAGGAGATCACCGTCACCTCGTCGCTCGCGTACTTCCGCGAGGAGTTCGAGATGGCGATGGGCATGATCGCCGACGGGCGCGTGCGGGTGGAGCCGATGCACTCGTGCACCGTCGGCCTCGACGGCCTCGCGGACGCTCTCGCCGACCTCGGCAGCGGCCGCAGCGAGCAGACCAAGGTCCTCGTCAACCCGAACTGGAGATCGTGATGTCCGACTTCGCACCCAACTGGGCCGACCTCTACGAGTCGATCGCCGCGCTCGACCCGAGCGCCGAGGCGATCATCCAGGGCGACCGCCGGATCACGTGGGGCGAGTTCGACGACACGGCGTCGCGCATCGCCGGGCTGTTCCTCCACTGGGGCCTGCACCCCGAGACGCGGATCGCGCTGTACCTCTACAACGGGCCCGAGTACCTCGAGCTGGCCTACGGCGCGTTCAAGGCGCGCTGCGTGCCGACCAACGTCAACTTCCGGTACCAGGCCGAGGAGGTGCAGTACCTCCTGGCCGACTCCGAGGCCGAGGTGCTCGTGTTCCACGGCGCGCTCGCCGACCGCGTCGCCCAGCTCGGCGACGCGCTGCCCGACCACCTGCTCCAGATCGACGACGGTGCGGCGCCGCTGCTCGAGGGCGCCCGCTGGTACCACGAGGCGGTCGCGGAGGCCGAGCCGGCAGTCGCCACCGACCGCAGCGGCGACGACCTGCTGATCCTCTACACGGGCGGCACCACCGGTATGCCCAAGGGCGTCGTGTGGCGCCACGGCGACCTGTTCCACACGCTGTCGATGCCGGCGTACCTGGCGGCCGGGCTCCCGGTTCCCGATTCCGTCGAGGGCGTCACCGACGCCACCCGGCAGCTGCGTGCCGCGGGTGCATCACCGACGATGATCTCGGCGCCGCCGCTCATCCACGGCACGGCGCTGTTCCTCGCGATGGCGGCGTTCGTGCGCGGCGGCAAGGTGGTGCTGCTCGAGAGCCGACGGTTCGACGCGAACGAGCTGTGGCGGCTGGTGGAGCGCGAGCACGTCACCGACGTGGCGATCGTGGGCGACCCGTTCGCCCGTCCGCTCGTGGCGGCGCTCGAGGAGCGCGAGGCGGCCGGCGACCCGGTCGACCTGTCGAGCCTGCGGATCATCTCCAGCTCGGGCATCACGTGGGGGTACGACACCAAGAAGGCGCTGCGCGACCGCGGCCAGATGGTGCTGCTCGACATGCTCGGCGCCTCGGAGGGCGGCCCGTTCGCCACGAGCATGACGCTGCCCGGCCAGGACCCACCCGAGACCGCACGCTTCACCATCGCCGACCGTGCCGTGCTGCTCGACGAGGACGGCAACGTGATCCCGCCCGGCACCGACCAGGTGGGGGTGCTCGCCGTGCGCGGCGCCGGACCGCTCGGCTACTTCAACGACGCCGAGAAGTCGCGGCACACGTTCCGCACGATCGGCGGCGAGCGCTACGTGGTGCCCGGCGATTACGCGAAGGTCGCGGCCGACGGCACGGTGACGTTCATGGGCCGCGGCTCGGTGTCGATCAACACCGGCGGCGAGAAGGTGTACCCCGAGGAGGTCGAGGAGGTCCTCAAGACCCACCCGGCCGTCGTCGACTGCAACGTGGTCGGCGTGCCCGACGAGAAGTACGGCGAAGCCGTCACCGCGGTGGTGCAGCTCTCCTCCAGCGTCGAGGTGACCGATCAGGAGCTCATCGACCACGTGAAGGCGCGCATCGCCGGCTACAAGCAGCCCCGCCACATCGTGCGCGTGAGCGAGCTGGTGCGCAGCCCGACCGGCAAGAGCGACTACCGCCTCGCCAAGCAGACCGCGCTCAACCTCCTCGGTCTCGGCTAGCGACCCGGTGGCCGGCCCTCTCGTCGACCACCTGGAGCGCTTCCTCGGCCGGATCGAGGCGGGCTGGTCGCAGGACGTCGAGGGACGGGCGATGCCGTTCCAGGTGGTGCGGTGCGAACCCGGGGTGATCGAGGGGCGGGTCGCGTTCTCGACGCTCGGGTTGAGCTCGGTGGCGCTGACGTCGCGGGTGACGGGGAAGTCCATCCGCCACGAGCTCACGATGATCGTGCCCGAGCGGTTGCGCGACGGTCCCGTTCCCGGGCTGCTGCAGCAGGTCGGCAGCGAGATCCTCGCGTCGGGGGCGGCGCTGCTCCGTGGCGACCTGCTGGGCCCGCGTGGTCCGCTGTTCGCGATGTCGCCGATGGAGGCGCTCTACGCAACGGTCCCGACGGCGCTGCCCGACGAGTTCGGCCAGATCGACGACGTCGTGTTCGCATGGCTCGCCCCGGTGACCCGAGCGGAGGCCGAGCTCGTGCGCACCCACGGCTGGGCCGCGTTCGAGGACCAGCTCGTGCGCCTCGGCCCCGACCTCACCGACGTCGACCGCGTCATCCACGTCACCCCACCGTCGGTCTGATCGCCACTGCGGGCACGCCGCTACGCCGCGCTGGGTGGGCTGGTGGCTCGTGCGGTGACGGGTGGCCCGTCGATGGTGACTGCCCCGTCGGGACTTCGGAGTCGGACGGTCCGATCGTCGTCCATCGACAGGGTCCAGCCGCCGTCGTGGACGAGGTGGTGATGCTTCGAGCACAGCGGCAGCAAGTTGTCGAGATCCGTCGGTCCGCCCTGCTCCCAGGGAACGACGTGGTGGATGTCGCACCAGTCGAACGGCGTGTCGCAGTGCGGATGCCCACACGTGCGGTACATCGATCGGAGCATCCGCCGCTGCTTGCGGGTCGCGGTGCGCATCTCGCGTCCGACGTCGACCGGACGGCCATCCGGACCCAGGAGCACTGGCACGATGACCGCTTCGCAGCACAGGCGTCGGATCGAGGCGACCGGCAGGCTCACACCGTTGGACAGCTCGTGGATCGAGCTGTCGTGGAGCCCGTCGCGCAGCGTCTGCCAGTCGATGAGCACCGTCACCTCGGGCACGGCGGGCCGGTC
The DNA here is from genome assembly GCA_025456105.1 of Ilumatobacteraceae bacterium. GTDB lineage: Bacteria > Actinomycetota > Acidimicrobiia > Acidimicrobiales > Ilumatobacteraceae. The sequence continues at coordinate 4,351 of JALOLG010000053.1, forward strand.
ACCGGAGTCGGGCCGTGACCCCGTCACGCACTCGACCAGCGCATCCGCCGTCAACCGCTCGATCGGCTGCTCGGCGTTGCCGGCGCGCTGCTTGATCGTCGCCAGGTGCGCGTCCAACGCCGCCCAGAGCTTGGCGCCGGCTTCGGGATCGAGCTCGGCGAACAGCTTCCACATGCCGGTCTTCTTGTCGATCCACCGGGTGCAGCGCCGCTCACGCTGCTGACGCTCCGCCGTGCCCGACCCGTCATCACGCGTCAGGAACTCGACCAGGTTCCGGCACTCGCGCTCGAACTCGGCCACGGTCGACTGGGCCGCTGCGTTGACGAGCGCGTCGGTGAACCCGGCGACCGCCGAGATGCCTGCGGCATCCAGGCCCTTGGTCGCGTTCGCGAGGGCGTCCACATGGCCCGCACCGATGCTGCCGTTCGCCAGCGCATCGTCGAACCCCGGGAACCGATCGCACACCCCGGACCGCTCACCGGCCGCGTTCGCCTCCGGCTTGGGCCGCCGCCCCTTGTTCCCCAACACCTCACTGGGCGACGCATCCGCTGACGACTGGGCGAGCGCCCTCACCCGGCGCCCGACCGCCACCTCGACCGAGTCGAGGAACGACCGGACCTGACCCACCAGCGACACCAGACGATCGAGCTCGCCGCGGTCGGCCACGGCCGGGTCGATGGCGATGATCGCCTCGAACCGCTCCCGAGCCACCCCCACGGCATCCATGAGTGAATCGTACATATGTTCGATCACGGATGCAACCCCGGACTGAAGATTCTTCGCAGAACGTACCCAGGGGGTGTGACAGCGACGCGTCCTCGCGGTCAGCGGTCAACATGTCGGGTGTGCGGGTCATGGCGACGTTCGTCGGTGGTTGGGGGCATGCCGAGCCGCTGATCCCGCTCGCCGATCTGGCGCGGCGCCGAGGCCACCACGTGACGTTCGTCGGTCAGGCCGCCGTGGTCGGCCGGCTCGCGACGCTGGGCTTCGACGCGGAGGTCGTCGGGCCGGACACGTTGACCACCGCCCCGAAGCCGCTGGTGCCCGTCGATCGCGCGAACGAACGCCGGGTGATGCGCGACCACTTCGTGGCCGAGTTCGGGCGCTACCGAGCCCGGCGGCTCGGAGCGCTGTTCGACCGCGATCGACCCGGTCTCATCGTGTGCGACGAGGTCGACGTCGGCAGCGTGGTGGCCGCCGAGGGTCGAGGCATCCCGTCCGTCACCGTCTCGGTGCTCGCAGCGGGTCTGCTGATGAGCCCGAGCAATGTGGGCGATGCGTGGAGTGCGCTGCGCACCGAGCACGCCCTCGGCCCCGACCCGACCGGCGAGCGCCTCGGCGGTGATCTGGCGATCGTGCCGCACCCCCGTGGGTTGCGCAGCCCGCTCGCGCCGCCACCGCCGACGATGCGGTTCGTCCGCCCGCCGATCCTCGACGAGCTGACGGCGACCACCGGTCGCGCACGACCACTCGTGTACGTCACCGTGGGAACGGTGTTCAACCTCGAGTCCGGCGACCTCCTCGACCGGCTCATCGGTGCGATGAACATCGTGAGCGAGGCCGAGGACGTCGACGTCGTCGTGACGACCGGCCCCGATGTCGACGCCTCCGCGCTGCCCCGTCCGGGAGCCCGAGTTCGGGTCGAGGCGTTCCGGCCGCAGCGCGAGCTGCTGTCGAGCTGCCGTGCCGTCGTCTGCCATGCCGGATCAGGCACGCTGGCCGCGTCCCTCGCGTGCGGTGTCCCCGTCGTGCTGCTGCCGCTCGGTGCCGATCAGCCCGACAACGCCGACCGCTGCGCCGAGCTCGGCGTCGGCGTCGAGCTCGACCCGCTCACCGCCACCCCCGACGACATCGCCGCCGCCACGCGCGAGGTCGTCGGCGCAGCGAGCTACCGCTCGGCGGCTCGAGCCGTCGCGACCGGAGCGGCGATGCAGCCTGCGATCGATTCGCTCCCCGCGCTCGTCGAGCTCCTGGGCCGCCGTGGCCCCAGCGACGGCCTCGCCCGTTGACCCCACACGACGACGGGCGTATGGTCGACACACCCCTCAGGTCCAGCGGGCGGAACACGCTGTGACACTTGGAGGAAGACATGCGGACACGACACGTCGTGGGAGCACTGGTCGGCGTCATCGCCTGCGTGGGGATGGGGTCGTCGGTGCTGGCGGGTGAGATCACCGGCAACGGCAAGGCCACCGGGATGGACGGACACGCCCGCTCGGAGTGCGGGTTCTCCGGTCTCGAGGACAACCCGGAGGCGCCGCCGATGCCCGGTACGCCCGATCCGGCGGTGGGCAAGCGGCGCCACACCCAGACGCCGCACCTGGTGTGGTTCGACGTCCCACCGGAGTTCGGCGGGCCGGAGGAGCCGTTCTACCTGTACCCACCGCCCGGCGCGCCGGGCACCGACTGCAACCCCACCAAGGCGCACGGCTGACGGCGGAACCGCACCCCGGGCACCGTCAGCTCGGGGTGCGGCGGCCGGCTTCGTGGAGGACGGCGGCGGGCTGGTGGTGGAAGCGCGTCTGCCCGCCGCTGGTGGTCTGGCCCGCGTCGACGACGAGCGTGTGACCGGTGACGTTGCGGGCCTCGTCGCTCGCCAGGTAGACGGCCGCGTTCGCGATGTCGATCGGCTGGGCGGCGAAGCCGAGCGCCGACTGCGACTGGATCCGCTCGGTGGCCGTGTCGATCGCAGTGGCGTCGCCGGTGATCACCGCCGAGGTCATCGCAGTGACGGTGTTGCCCGGTGAGATCGCGTTGGCGCGCACGCCCGACGACGCGAGCTCCGACGCGATCGACTTCGTGAGGCCGATCACCGCGTGCTTGCACGCCGTGTAGCAGTGCGGGCCGAGGCCGCCGAGGATGCCGGCCGTGCTCGAGGTCGACAGGATCACACCCGAGCCCTGGGGCACCATCACCCGCGCCGCGTGCTTCGCGCCCAGGAACACGCCGCGCAGCAGCACCGCGACCGTGCGGTCCCACCCCTCGGCCGGCGTGTCGGCGATGCGCCCGACCACACCGACGATGCCGGCGTTGTTGAACATGATGTCGAGCCGGCCGAACTCGGCGACGGCGAGGTCGACCGCGGCGGCGACGTCGTCCTCGCTCGTGACATCGCACGAGACGAACCGCGTCGCGTCGCCCAGCTCGGCGGCGAGCGCCTCGCCCGGCTCGCGCTGGAGGTCCGCGATCACGACCTTCGCCCCCTCCTCCACGAACCGGCGGACGGTGCCCTCGCCGATCCCGCTCGCTCCACCCGTGACGACGGCGACCTTGCCGTCCAGCCGACCGGCCATGACGTGTACCCCCTGTGTGAGACTCGGACGATGCGTGACTACCACCCGCGGCCGCCGTCGCTAGTGCTGAGCCACTTCAGCCTCGACCGCCAGCACCCGAACGCCGACCGCGTCCGTCTCGCCGCGGCCAACGGCTTCGACTCTATCGGGCTGTTCGTCGGAAACTACGCAACGCTCGAGGGGTTCGCACCCGGCGGGCTCCGCGAGCTGCTCGACGAGCACGGCATCCGCCTCGCCGAGATCGAGGTGATCCCCGGCCTCGGTCGTGACGGTGTGGGCGGCGAGCGCGCCGGCGAGATGGAGGAGATCGCGTTCCGCATGGCCGACGAGTTCGGCTGCCGCTACCTCCAGGTGATCGGCCCGGCCGACATGCCGGTCGCCGAGGCGGGTGCTGCGTTCGGTGCGCTCTGCGACCGCGCCGCCGACCACGGCCTCGTCACGGGCCTCGAGTTCCTCCCGTTCACCGACATCGTGACGGTGCACGACGCACGCGCCGTGGTGGAGGCGGCGGGCCGGCCCAACGGCGGCATCTGCGTCGACATCTGGCACCACGAGCGCGGTGCCAACGACCTCGCCGCCATCGCCACGCTGCCCGGCGAGCTCATCACCGGCGTGCAGCTCAACGACGGCACCCGCGTGCCCGAGGACCCCGACTACTACACCGACTGCCTCCGCAACCGCCGCCCGCTCGGCGACGGCGAGTTCGACGTCGACGGCTTCCTCAGCGCGCTCGAGACCGCGGGCTGCGCCGTGCCGTGGTCGCTCGAGGTGTGCAGCGCGAGCGGCTGGGCCGACGCCGAGGCCCACGTCGCCGCGATCGGCGAGAGCGTGCGACGCTTCGTCGCATGAGCCTCCCCGGTGACCTCACCCTCGTCGCCGACGCGTACCGGTCGAGCCGGCTCCGCATGCAGGAGCTGGCCGCCGGCCTCGACGCGGACGCCGCGGCGCGCACCGTGCCGGCGTGCCCCGACTGGAACGTGCGCGACCTCATGTCGCACGTCACCGGCATCGCCACCGACCTGTCGGCCGGGCGCCGCCCCGAGAACGGCGACACGCAGGGGTGGGTCGACCGTCAGATCGAGGAGCGGCGTGATCGCACCGCCGCCGAGGTGAGCGACGAGTGGTCGACGAGCGGCCCGGCGTTCGAGGCGATGATCGCGGCCGTCCCCGACCGGCTGTGGGGGCTCACGTATGACCTCGTCGTCCACGAGATGGACCTGCGCGGCGCGATCGGCGACCGCGGTGGCCGCGACTCCGACGATGTGCGGCTGGCGTCGCTGCTCGGGCTGCGCCTCGTGGCGATGGACCTGGAGAAGGCCGGCCTCCCGGCGTTCCGCGCCGTCATCGACGGCACCGAGCACGTGGTGGGCGACGGCGCTCCCGGGCTCACCCTCACCGGGTCGGCGTACGACGTGCTGCGCCTGCTCGGCAGCCGGCGCACGATCGAGCAGCTGCGGGCGGCCGACTTCGAGGGCGACCTCGACCGCTACCTGCCGGGCATCCTCCACATGGATCCGCCCTCCGCTGACCTCGGCGAGTGAGTCCTGTCCTACGCTCCGGCGCCATGTTCGACTTCAGCGGCAAGACCGTCCTGATCACCGGCGCCTCGTACGGACTCGGCGAGGGCTTCGCCCACGGGTTCGCCAAGGCGGGTGCCTCGCTCGTGCTCACCGCCCGCTCGGCCGACATGCTCGAGGCCGTCGCCGCAGCCTGCCGCGAGCTCGGCTCGCCGAAGGTCACCGTCGTCCCCGGCGACGTGTCGGTCGAGGACGACGTCAAGCGCGTCGTCACCACCGGCGTCGCCGAGCACGGCAAGATCGACGTGCTCGTCAACAACGCCGGCATCTCCGACTCCCGCGGGATCGTCGCCGAGCACTTCGACATGGAGACCTGGAACCGCATCATCGCGGTCGACCTCAACGGGGTCTTCCTCTACGCCCGCGAGGTCGGGCGCCACATGCTCGAGACCGGTGGCGGCTCGATCGTCAACATCGCGTCGATCATGGGCAGCGGCGCCAACGAGCTGAACATCATCGCCTACACGGCCGCCAAGGGCGCGGTCGTGAACCTCAGTCACCAGCTCGGGTGCGAGTGGGCCGACCGCGGCGTGCGGGTCAACTCGGTGTCGCCCGGCTTCGTGGTGACCGAGATGGTGCGAGTGGCCCTCGAGGCCATGGGGATGGACAAGTGGATCGCCTCGCGCACGCCGATGCGCCGGGTGGCCGAGCTGCACGAGATCGTCAACCCGGTGATGTTTCTCGCCTCCGACCTGTCGAGCTACATCACCGGCATCGACCTGCTCGTCGACGGCGGCACCAACACGTCGAACGGCACCTTCCAGATCCCGCCGATCCACTTCGAGTGGAACCAGGACGTGGCGCCCAAGGTGGGCCAGGGGTACCCCGGGATCGTGCCCCGGCCCGACTGGTACCAGGCGATGGAGGCCGGCATCCCCGGCCTGCACTACCCGCTGCCCGAGTGATCTCCCGCGGTGCTCGCCCCGTTCACACGGTGAGCAGGTCGAGCACCCCGTGGTCGCCCATCGCGGCCTGCGCCCGGCCGATCACCTCGCGCCACAGCGTCATGGCGCGCTCGCTCGACGAGTCGAGCGTGCCCACCGCGTACACCGGGATGATCCAGCCGTACAGCACGCCCACTCGGTAGTCGGCGCGCAGCTGGTCGAGCGAGTAGCCGGTGACGCCGTTGGCCGTGAGCACGCCGTGGTAGTCGCGCAGCAGGTCGTCCTCGTGCGCCCGGCGCAGCTCGACCGGCAGGTTCTGCGACAGGAAGTAGGCGACGTCGTACGCGCCGCCGCCCTTGCACGACGCCTGGAAGTCGATCATCGCCACCTTGCCGCCGCGCACGCCGTGGTCGTCGAAGAACAGGTTGTCGAGGCGGTA
>JALOLG010000441.1 GCA_025456105.1 Ilumatobacteraceae bacterium
GGCAGCGGCCGGCGCATCGAATCGGTGATCCGGATCCGGGCCGCGAGCGCGGCCAGGAGCAGGATCGGGACCGAGACGAAGCGCGACATGAACAGCGGCCACGCGCCGCTGTCGTCGGATGCGCTGTCGAAGAGCACGAACAGCGCTCCGAAGCCCAGACCGGAGACGACCGCCATCGCGATCAGCCGCGCCGGGGTCGACTGGGCAGGGCGGCCGATCGCGCCACCGATCATCGCCACCGCGACGAGGGCGAGGGCGACGCCCGCCAGCGCGACCGCACCCGGGCGCTCGCCCGAGACGAGACCGACCGTGACGGGGAGCACGGCGGCGACGATCGCGGTGAGCGGCGCGACCACCGTCATCGCCCCGTTCGCGAGCGCGTAGTAGAGCGCGAGGACACCCACGACGCCAGCGGCACCGGCAGCACCACCGATCAGCAGGTCCCTCGCCGGAGGCACCGGGTCGCGCAGCACCAGGAGCGTCACCACCGTGCCGAGGAACATCGCCGCCTCGGCCATGAGGGTGACGGCGATGGCCGGAGCGAAGCGGCTGGCCTTCCCGCCGAGGTAGTCGGCCGTCCCGAACAGAGCCGCGCTGAAGGCGGCGAGGAGGATGGCCACGGCGTCTGATCTAGCAGCCGGCGGGGCTGCCGGTGAGAATGCGACGATGCAGCACGTTCGATTCGGCCGCACCGGCCTGAGCGTGTCGAGGCTGTGCCTCGGCACCATGACGTTCGGCCACCAGTGCGACCGCGACACCTCGTTCGCGATCCTCGAGGCGGCGGCCGAGGGAGGGATCACGTTCCTCGACACCGCCGACGTGTATCCGCTGGGCACCGACGCCACCGGGTTCGGCCGCACGGAGGAGCTGCTCGGTGAGTGGCTGCACGGCCGCCGCGACGAGTTCGTGCTCGCCACGAAGTGCTTCTTCCCCACCGGCACCCGGCCGTGGCACATGGGCAGCAGCCGGGCGAACATCATGCGGGCGATCGACGCGTCGCTGCGGCGGCTGCGCACCGACTACATCGACCTGTACCAGGTGCACTCCTGGGACGATCGCACGCCGATCGACGAGACCCTGTCGGCGCTCGACGACCTCGTGCGGTCGGGCAAGGTCCGCTACGTGGGCTGCTCGAACACGATGGCGTGGCAGCTCGCCCGCTCGCTCGGTCGCAGCGAGGTGCTCGGCGTGTGCCGGTTCGACAGCGTGCAACCCCGCTACAACCTGCTGTTCCGCGAGAACGAGCGCGAGCTCTTCCCGCTGTGCGAGACCGAGCAGGTGGCGGTGATCCCGTACAACCCGCTCGCCGGCGGGCTGCTGTCGGGCAAGCACCGCCAGGGTGCGCCCACCGAGGGCACGCGGTTCACGCTCGGCACCGCGGCCGAGCGGTACCAGGAGCGCTACTGGCACGACCGCATGTTCGAGTCGGTCGATGCGATCCGGATGGTGGCCGAGGACGCGGGTGTGCCGATGGCCACGCTCGCCATCCAGTGGGTGCTGGCCAACCCGGTGATCACGTCGCCGATCATCGGTGCCAGCCGCCCCGACCAGCTCGCCGCCACCCTCGCCGCGGCCGCCACCCCCATGGCACCCGACGTCAAGGCCCGGCTCGACGAGCTCACCCACGAGTACCGCTTCGGCGACCACGAGCGGTGACGCGATGCGGATCGTCTCGCTGCTCCCCTCGGCCACCGAGATCGTCTACGAGCTCGGCCTCGCCGACCACCTCGTGGGCGTCACGTTCGAGTGCGACTTCCCGCCCGAGGCGCGCACCAAGCGCATCGTGTCGACCTCGGCGCTGCCCGAGGGGCTCTCCCCTGCCGAGATCGACGCCGTCGTGAAGGAGCGCATGGCGGCGGGCGAGGACCTGTACCGCCTCGATGCCGGCGCCTTCGCGGAGATCGACCCCACGATCGTGCTCACCCAGGACCTGTGCGCCGTGTGCGCGGTCGACGTGTCGGAGGTCGACGACGCGCTCGCGCACCTCGGGTGCCGCGCCGACGTGGTGACGCTCGATCCGATGTCGCTCGACGAGGTGGTCGATTCGGTGCTGACGGTCGGGCGGGCGACCGGTACGGAGGAGCGAGCCGTCGAGATCGTCGCCGACCTGCGTCGACGGCTCGGCGTGGTGGCCGACGCGGTGGCGGGCGCGCCCGTGCGACCGGTGGTGCTGCTCGAGTGGACCGACCCGGCCTTCACCGCCGGCCACTGGATGCCCGACATGGTGCGGGTCGCCGGCGGTGTCGACGTGATGGGGCGACCCGGCCGACCGTCGGAGGGCGCCACGTGGGATGCGGTGCGCTCGAGCGAGGCCGAGGTCGTCATCGTGTCGCCGTGCGGATTCCGTCTCGAGGGCGCGACGGCGCTGGCCCAGCAGGTGGTCGACGCCGGCGTGCTGCCCGACGGCGCCGAGGTGTGGGCGGTCGACGCCGATGCCGTCGTGGTGCGGCCGGGCCCCCGGGTGGTCGACGGCGTCGAGCTGTTCGCGCGCATCCTCCACCCC
>JALOLG010000442.1 GCA_025456105.1 Ilumatobacteraceae bacterium
GCCGACGCGAACACGGCACCGAGCAGCGACAGCCGGATGTCAGCACCCGCGAACGCGTAGATCGCCACGGCCGCCAGCACGGCGTTGAAGCCGGCGAGGCCGAGGTTGATCTGCTCACCCGGCACGTCCCACCACTCCGCGATCCGATCGGCGAGGAAGGCGGCGGACACGGCGAGCATGGCGTGCCGATAGTTCGAGACGAGCACGGCGACGAAGAACAGCACCCCGGCCGTGACCGTGCCCGCGAAGAGCGCCGCACCGAGCGCCGACATGCCCGCGCGGAAGCTGTCGTAGTCGACGTCGGTGAACGGCGGGAACTGTCGGGCGGTGAGCCCGACGTCCTCGGCGAACTCGAAGAAGATCCAGAACAGCACGATGAACGGTGCGGCCAGGATCGGGAACCTGATGAACCTGACGGCCACCACCGTCACCGCCGCAGCGAGCCCTGAGAGCGTCGCAGCCCAGATCCACAGTGCGGCGTCGTGCTCGAAGAAGTTGCCGAGGGCGAGCGCCATCAGGCACGAGTTGAAGCCGAACACCCCGAGCTCGAGCAGGAACCGGTCGCCTCGCAGCACGAGCGCGACGGCCGGCGCGATGAGCGCGGCCATCAACATGAGCAGTGCCTGCTCGCGCGAGTACGTGAGCACGGCCACGAGGAAGATCAGGCCGGTGACCTCGTTGGTCTGGAAGCAGCACTGCGAGCAGCCCCGCAGCACGAGGCGCCAGTACGGCACGGCACCCTCGGGCACACCGGGCAGCACCGGTCGGCCGAAGATCGTCGCGGTCGACGGCACGTCGACGTCGGCGGTGATCGTCATGTTGATGCTCCTCGCTGCTTCGCGCTGGCGTAGCCGCGCCAGCCGCCGTGCTCGGTGATCTCGACCTGGCCCTCGAGCAGCGCCGGTTCGGCGAGGACGCCGAGCACGACGTCGCCTCCCTCGAGTCGGACCTTGCCGATGGTCAGTCCCGGCGGCTCGTCGATGAGGACCCGCGCCACGAGCGCGAGCGGGAGCCGCCACACCTCCAGCTCGATCGCGGCCCCATCGCTGCCGTTCGTGCGGATCATGCCGGGGTGGCGGTCGCCGATCGACCACATGCGGTACTCGGGTGTGGTGCGCGCCTCGCGGACGAACTCGGCGCCGATGTCGGTGAGGTGGTGGTTGAGCTCGAGACCGCGCATGAGGGTGCCGTTGACCGCGAACTCGACCGTGGACGGGAGGTGGTCGCTCATGTCAGCCGCCGATCCACGTGCCGGCGCGGTGGGCCAGTGCGTCGCGGAGCCGTTCGGGCGACGTGATCACGCCCGCACCGCCAGGGCGCTGGCGCACGTACCCGACGAGTGCCTCCACCTTGGGCCGCATGCTCCCTTCGCCGAACTGGCCGGCCTCGGCGAGCCGCGTCGCCTCCTCGATCGTGAGGCGGTCGAGCCACTGCTGGTCGGGCTCACCGAAGCTGATGGCGACCCGCTCGACGCCCGTGGGGATCGCGAGCAGGTCGGCGTCGAGGTGGGTGGCGAGCAGGGCCGAGGCGAGGTCCTTGTCGACCACGGCCTCCACGCCCACGAGCCCGCCATCGGCGTCGCGCACGACCGGGATGCCACCGCCGCCTGCCGCGACCACGACCGCGCCCTGCTGCGAGAGCGCACGGATGGTGTCGAGCTCGACGATCTCGTGCGGTGCCGGCGAGGCGACGGTGCGGCGCCAGCCGCGCCCGGCGTCCTCGACGACGGTCCAGCCGAGCTCGTGCTCGTAGCGACGTGCGGTCGGCTCGTCGAAGAACGCACCGATCGGCTTCACCGGGTGCTGGAACGCCGGGTCGGCAGCGTCGACGAGCGTCTGGGTGACGACGGTGACGACGGGACGGTGCAGCGAGCGGCGGGCGAGCTCGTTGCCGATCGCCTTGGCGAACATGTAGCCGATCGCGCCCTGGGTGTCGGCGACCGCGTAATCCACCGGGACCGGGTCGACCTCGTCGGCAGCGATCTCGGAGCGACGCAGGATGAACCCGACCTGGGGCCCGTTCCCGTGCGTGACGACGAGCCGCCAGCCCTCCTCGACGAGGTCGACCAGGTGCGGCGCGACCGACACGACCGTGTCGTACTGGTCGGGGATCGAGTCGTGCGCCGGGTCGCGGACGATCGCGTTGCCGCCGAGCGCGATGACGGCGAGCCCGGTCATGCCGCGGCCGCCGATCGGGTGGCCGCGAGCGCGTCGATGGCACCGACGAAGCAGTCGATCGGCGCCGTGGTGATGCCGGCACCGATCTGACCGACGCCGGCCTCCTTGTGGGCGATGCCGGTGTTGATGATCGGCAGGATCCCCGTGTCGAGCACCAGCCGGGCGTCGACACCGGCGGCGGTCGGGCCGAAGTTGAGCGCCGGGAGCGTGAAGGCCGGGTTGGTGCCCACCGTGATCGTGCGCATGCGCCGGCTGTTCTCGGTGGCGTCGGCCGGGGTGCCGCCGACGAACTGCACGATCGCCGGAGCGGCGGCCATGGCGAAC
>JALOLG010000054.1 GCA_025456105.1 Ilumatobacteraceae bacterium
CGCAGGACGAGCGCTCTCACGTCGGCCGTTCTGCCGTCGGGCGCGGTGAAGCGGACGACTCCACCGTCGGCCGTGCGCGCCTCAACGGAGGACTGCCACTTCGGCGGCAGCCGTTTGCCGATCTCGCTACCTGCGCTGGCGAGCAGGCGTCGAATCGCTTGGCGTGTGGGAGGTCGCGCCATGTCAGAGTCACTCTCACCTGAAGGCTCGCGTCGAGTATGCCCTGACTTGCTCATATTGGCAACTTGCCCGATGGAAGCAAGTCATCTCTCTGAGCAGATCATCGAACGGATTCTCCCACGGCCCTGGTCGATCGCAAGATCCGCCAGGGCGTTCTCCGTGCCACGGCCCGAGACGAGGTGTTCGCTCGTTCTCGTTCGTGCTACCGCAGCGACACCGCGGTGCCGGATCGGCCGGCGACGACGTCGGCGGCATGGTCGAGCGACCCGATCCGGGCGGTTCGCCCCGTCCGCTCCGCGAACCGGCAGGCCGCCTCGACCTTCGGCCCCATCGAGCCCGACGCCCACGCGCAGCGCCGCAGCTCGTCGGGCGATGTGGCACGAACCAGCCGTTGCGCAGGCGTCGCCCATCCTGCGTAGACCCCCTCGACGTCGGTGAGCACCACCAACGAGGTGGCATCCAGCTCGCTCGCGAGGAGTGCGCTCGTGAGGTCCTTGTCGATCACGGCTTCGACCCCGACCAGGTGGCCGTCGTCGCCGATCGTCACCGGGATGCCGCCGCCGCCGGCGCACACCACCACCTCGCCCGCCGCGACGAGCGCTTCGATCGCGGGGAGCTCGACGACCCGGACCGGGTGCGGCGAGGCGACGACACGCCGCCAGCCGTCGCCGTCGCGCGCCGTCGCCCAGCCGCGCTCGCGTTCGAATCGCCGCGCGTCGGGCTCGGACAGCATCGAGCCGATCGGCTTGGTCGGTCGGGCGAACCCGGGATCGCCCGCATCGACCACGCCGCGCGTCACCAGCACCGCCACGCGCTCGGCGCCGAGGTGCCGGCTGAGCTGCTCGACCAGGAGGTAGCCGATCAGCCCTTCGCTCTCGGCCGCGAGCACGTCGAACGGCACGGGTGCACCGTCGGCGAGGGCTTCGGCCTGGCGAGCCAGCAGCCCGACCTGCGGACCGTTGCCGTGCGTGATCACCAGTCGATGGTCGCCAGCGAGAGCGGCGAGCGCGGCGGCAGCGTCGCGGACGTTGGCGCGCTGGGTCTCGATGTCGGGAGATTGTCCGCGGTGCAGCAGCGCGTTGCCCCCGATCGCGATCACCACCAGCGGGCGCTCGTCGGCTACCGCTTCCATCGCTCGATCCATGGTGCGAGCACGTCGGCGAGCGTGGGCGACCCGACCTCGGCGAGCTCATAGGTCGCGTCGTGGACCGGCACCGCGAGCCGGAGGAGGTCACGGAGCTGGAACGGGCTGCCATTGACGACGACGTCGCACCCGGACGCCACGATCGTCGCTCGGAGGTCGGCGAGCTGCGCATCGCCGTAACCCATCGCGGGCAAGACGTCGCCGATGTGCGGATACTTGGCGTACGTGGCGGCGATGCTGCCGACCGCGACCGGACGTGGGTCGACGAACTCGACTGCGCCGGCATGGTGGGCCGCGACGGTCCCGGCGCCGAACGGCATCCCCCCGTGGGTGATGGTCGGACCGTCCTCGATCACGAGCACCTTGCTGCCGACCAGCGACACGGCACCCTGCAGCACGACCGGTGACGCCGCCCGCACGATGGTGGCGCTCGGGTTGGCAGCATGCACGTTGGCGATCACCTGGGCGACGGCACCGGCGTCCGCCGAATCGACCTTGTTGACCACGACGACATCGGCGAGGCGCAGGTTGACCTCGCCCGGGTGATAGTCGAGCTCGTGGCCGGGACGCAACGGGTCGACGACGGTGATCGTCAGGTCCGGGCGGAAGAACGCGAAGTCGTTGTTGCCGCCATCCCAGATGATGACGTCGGCCTCGGCCTCGGCCTGCCGGAGGATCGCCTCGTAGTCCACGCCCGCGTACATCACCAACCCGTCGCGGACCGGGAGCTCGTACTCCTCGCGCTCCTCGATCGTCGGGTTCGAGGCGTCGATGTCGGCCTGTGTCGCGAAGCGCTGGACCCGCATCGCCGCCAGATCGCCGTACGGCATCGGGTGGCGCACGAGCACCGCCTTCAACCCCGCCGACATCAGCAGGCGGCCGATCGCGCGACTCGTCTGGCTCTTGCCGCAGCCGGTCCGGGTGGCGCAGACCGCGACCACGGGTGCGCTGGAGCGCAGCATCGTCGCCCGGGGGCCCAGCAGCGTGAACGAGGCGCCGGCGGCCATCGCGATCGCCGCTCGCTGCATCACCTGGTGATACGACAGATCGCTGTACGCGAACACGACCTCGTCGACCGCGTGCTCGCGGACGAGGTCGGTCAGCTCCGCCTCCGGACGGATCGGGATCCCGTTCGGGTAGCGAGCGCCGGCGAGCTCGGGCGGGTAGCGACGGTCGTCGATGCCAGGGATCTGGGAGGCGGTGAACGCCACCACCTCGACATCGGGGTCGTCGCGATACACGACGTTGTAGTCGTGGAAGTCGCGCCCGCCTGCCCCCATGATCACGATCTTGCGCATGTCGTGGCCTCCTTGCCGGCACGGCTCGCCGAGTCAACCCCACTCTGCGCCGTGGCCGTGGCCACCCACATGGGGAGTCCGTACCAACGAGCGGTGACCAAGTGCCCTGCCGACGAGGTGGGCGGCTGCGACGTCGCGATCGACCGCACCGAGGGTGTCCGTCGGACCGGGCGCGCCACCGTGGTGCCTCAGCGCATCGCAGCGAGGACGGCGTCGATGTCGCTCGACGTCGTCGTCGGGTTGACGAAGCACAGGCGGAACATCGTCTCGCCGTCGTGGACGGTCGGCACGACCAGGGCCAATCCGTCGGCGAGCGCCTCGTCGGACCACGCTTGACATCGCTCGGCGTCCCACCCGCGACGACGGAACAGCACGACCGACAGCTCGGGCTCCATCACCAGCTCGAGGTGGTCGCTGGCCTCGATCGCCCGCGCCGCGAGCTGCGCGAGCTCGATGCCACGGCTGACAGCGACGTCGTAGGCACGCGCCCCGTGCGCGGTGACCGAGAACCACAGGGGCAGTCCGCGAACGCGCCGCGTCATGTGGATCGCGAAGTCCGACGGGTTCCACTCAGCGGTGGCATCGAGCGTCTCGAGGTACTCGGCGTGCTGGGTGAGCGCCGCTCCTGCCAGCCCGGGGTCGCGATACACCAGGGCGCAGCAGTCGAACGGAGCGAACAGCCACTTGTGCGGGTCCAGCACGAACGAGTCGGCGGCCTCGATCCCGCGGAACAGCGGGCGACCGATCGTGGACGCCAGCGCCGCGCAGCCGTAGGCGCCGTCGACGTGCAGCCAGGCGCCGTACTCGGTGGCGGCCTCGGCCGCGCCGGCGAGGTCGTCGACGATGCCGGTGTTGGTCGCGCCCGCCGTGGCGACGATCGCCATCACGTCGAGCCCGTCAGCGTGAGCCGCTTCGATGGTGGCGCGCAGTGCCGTCCCGGTGAGCCGGCCACGGGGATCAGGCGCGACGGTGACGATCGGGACGTCGATCACCATCGCCGCCAGACGGATCGACGAGTGGGCGCTCGGGGCAGCGGCGATCGCGATCGGGCGATCCCGCCCGTGCTCGCGTCGCCACGTCTCACGAGCGGTCGTGAGCGCGGCGAGGTTGCCCGCCGTGCCACCGCTCACGAACACGCCACCGGCGGTGTCCGGGAACCCGGCCAACGATGCCAGCCACCGGAGCGTCTCGTTCTCGGCGTAGATCGCACCCGCGCCCTCGAGCCACCAGTCGCCGTAGATGGACGAGGCCGACACCACGAGGTCGAACAGCGTGGCCGCCTCCGCGGGGGCGGTCGGTACGAAGGCGAGATAGCGCGGATGGTCGCTCGAGATGCAGGCCGGCGCCAGCACGTCACGGAAGAGCCCGAACGCGCGCTCGTAGCCGAGTCCCTCGTCGGTGATCATCGGCCCCGTCGCGGCTCGCAGCTCGGCTGCCGGGCGCGGGCCGTCGAGCGGCGGCGGCGACATGCGGATGCGCTGGAGCACGTAGTCGAAGATCTGCGTCGCGATCTGCTCGGTCGCAGGGTCCACGCCGTGCAGCGGTGACGTCGGCGGAGCCATGACGACGGATCGTAAGGCGTCGAGGCTGCGGCACGGATCCGCTCGCCGAGCGTCGACCGGCACAGGACGGCTCGTCGGAGGGTGGCTTCACAGCGTCCCAGCCCTCACCTGGCGGCGAGCTGTGCGGCGGCGCTGTCGATGAGCCGTTGCACGTGCAGTCCCCGGTGCACATCCAGCTCGTGCGGGCGCTCGTTCCGGATGCACTCGACGAACTCGGCCACGATGCGGTGGCTCGCCGTGTGCACCTCGGCGCGGAGCTCGTCGGGCGCGAGCGCGCCGGCGTCGAACCGGCGTCGGCCCCGGAGGCCGTGCACCTCCACGCACAGCCCTCCGTCCTGGTTGCTCGTCGCGCAGAGCGCCGCCTGGCTCATGCGGCCGTCCTCGTGCGCACACTCCAGGAACACGATCTTCTGCACGTCGCCCCGTGCCGAGATGTCGACGATCGGGCCGAGCGCTGCGTCGAGCGCGTCGAGCACGTGCGGACCGAGATCGAGGAGCGCACCGTGCTCCAACCGCCACGGCGTCGCGAAGTAGGAGCCGGGCACGCAGCCGTTCCCGAAGAAGCTCGCTCGACCGCCGTAGCCGTCGAACTGCCGCGCCGCGTCGAGGAAAGCTCGCATCGAGTCGTAGTAGCGGTTGGTGAAGATCACCTGCGACACGACACCGGCCTCGTCGATGGCGGCCGCCAGCTCGGTCGCTTGACCGAGATCGAGCCCGACGGGCTTGTCGAGCAGCACCGCCTTGCCGGCTCTCGCTGCCCGTGCCGCGAGATCCGCCTGCACGTCGGGTGGCACGCTGAAGGTCACACCGTCGCAGGCGTCGAGCAGCGCATCCAGGTCGGTGAACGCGGCGACGCCGTGAGCGCTCGCCAGCTCGTGCGCCGCCTCGGGCCGGCGTGCCCACACGCCGGCGAACACGCAGTCCGGGGCCTCGGCGAGCATCGGCCCGGTGAACAGGTGCCCCCACGGGCCGGCGCCGACGAGACCGATGCGGAGTGGATCGCTCATGCCGTCACTCTCGCGCGTGCTCGCTGCACCGTGGCACGGGCCCGTGATGGAAGACTGCCGCGTCGACCTCCCTCATGAAGGAGCAGCAGTGATCGAGACACCTCGCGGGCAGGACGGCATCACCGCCGAGTGGATGGCCGCCGCCATGGCCATGCCGATCGACTCGATCGAGGTCGAGCGGATCGGCGACGGCTCGGGTTTCATGGGTCAGGTCTTCCGGGTGCGGCTGTCGTCGCCTGCAGCCGACTGCCCCGACTCGGTGATCGTCAAGATGCCGACCACCGATCCGGGCGCGCTGTTCGTGGGCGAGCTGCAACGCGTCTGGGAGCGCGAGCACTGCTGCTACCGCGACGTCGTGCCGCTGATGAACATCCGCGTTCCGACAGCCTTCGTCAACCTCGCCGAGCCGCCGTGTCTGGTCCTCGAGGACCTCGCGCCCGCCGTCCCCGGCGACCATGTGGCCGGCGCGACGCTGGAGCAGGCCGAGATCGCGATCGACCTGCTCGCGCGCCACCACGCCGCCTGGTTCGAGCACCCGCTGCTCGACTCGCTGACCTGGATGCCCGGCCTCGACGATCCGGCCATCCTCGACCTCGCACCGACGTTCGCGATGGGGTGGCCGCTCTTCCTCGAGCGGTACGGCGATCGGCTGCCCGAGCGGTGCCTGCGCTGGTGCGAGCAGTTCGTCGAGCAGATCCCCGCGTGGATCGCCGGTCACGTCGACGATCCCGTGACGATGACCCACGGCGACTTCCGGCTCGACAACATCTTCTTCGCCGACGACGGCACGGCCGCCGTGATCGACTGGCAGCTCAGCATCCGTGCCCCCGGGCAGGCCGACCTCGTCTACTTCTGCGCCAACAACCTGACGGTCGAGATGCGCCGCGCCCATGAAGACCACCTGATCGAGCGCTACATCGCCGGGCTGCGCGCGCACGGTGTCGGTCCCGATGCGGTGGCCGACGAGGCGATCCGCAGCGGCTACGTCGAAGGTCTGCTGTTCTACGCCGTGAGCTTCGGGGCGAGCCTGCTCACGATCGATCCCGCGAACGAGCGGGGCGTGGCGCTCTTCGACGCGCTGGTGGTCCGCACGTTCACCGCCGTCGACGACCACGCGGTCGGGTCGACGATGGGCTTCCACCCGGCCTGATCGCGGCCGCTGGGGCTGGTGCGCCGACGAGGCCGCTGACGTCGTGCTCGGCGCATGAGCGAGGGGCGAGCGATCCGTTCTCCGGCCCCGATCCCCACGCCATCCTCCACACCGGCCCGATGCTCACGCTGCGCGATATGTGGCACGACAGCTCCCGGTCGGCCCGTCAGGTCGCGGCGTGATCAGCGCGCCTCGTCGATCGTGGGGCGGCGCGGACGTGGGCTCGCTCGCCGTGGCGTCCGATGAGACTGAGGAACTCGACGGGTCCGGTGCTGGTGGCGCCGAACCAGTGCGGCGTTCGGGTGTCGAACTCGGCGACCTCGCCGGGTTCGAGGACGAGGTCCTGGTCGCCGAGCACGAGTCGGAGCCGGCCGGACAGGACGTAGACCCAGTCGTAGCCGTCGTGGGTTCGCAGGTCGGGTTCGGCACGACTGGGCCGGAGGACGAACTTGTAGGCCTGGATGCCACCTGCGTGGCGGGTGAGCGGGATGATCGTGGAGCCGTCACCGTTCTTGATCGGCCGCAGGTTGATGCGAGGGTCGCCGGTGGTGGGCGCGTCGACGAGGTCGTCGAGCGTCAGGTTGTAGGCGCGCGCGAGTGGCAGGAGCTGCTCGAGCGTGGGCCGCCGCAGCCCTGATTCGAGTCGAGACAGGGTGCTCGCGGAGATGCCGGTCTCCTCGGCGAGCTCGGTGAGCGTGACGTTGCGTTCGTTGCGGAGCTGTCGCAGGCGATGCCCGAGGAGCTCGAAGGTGCGGGCCAGATGCTCATCCATCCGACCAGTTTGCCGTTCGGCAACTCTGCTTGCTGATCGGCGTCGATCGATGCAGCCTTGACGTCATCCCGGGCAACGACCTTCTGGAGGCACACCGATGACCGACCGTTTCGACAAGCACGCCTGGGAGGCGCACTGGGAGCTCGCTGCTCATCGCGAGCACGAGCGAGGGTCGCTCCCGAATCCGTACCTGGCTCGCGAGATCGGCGACCTGCACGCCGGGTCGGCGCTGGACGCCGGCTGCGGTGAAGGTGTCGAGGCGATCTGGTTCGCGGACACCGGCTGGCAGGTGACCGCAGCGGACATCTCCGCAGCAGCCTTGCACCGTGCCCGTCGGCGGGCGGGCGACGGCGAACGCGCCCGTCGGATCGAATGGGTCGAAGCCGACCTCGGCGTGTGGGAACCCGATCGCCGGTTCGATCTGGTGATGACGCACTACGCCCACCCCTCCATCGGGCAGCTCGCGTTCTACGAGCGCATCGCCGAGTGGGTGGCACCGGGCGGCACGCTGCTGATCGTCGGCCACCTCCACCACCACGATCACGGTGGTGATCGCCGTGATGTCCGCACCGACGACGTCGGCGACGACGGCTGCCATCCGCTGGAACAGGTGCAGGTCACGGCCGCCGCCGTCACCGATCTCCTCGACCCCGATGCATGGGTCGCGTCGTTCGCGCCATGCGCTGCGCCTGAGCACCACCACCGTCGGCGTGACACCTCGCCTCACGCCGTGATGGCGGATCTCACGTCGTCGATGATGAACCCGCCGCACAGGCGGGCCTGCGAGCGAAGGACGAACCCCGTGGTGATCGACGACGCCGACGACATGGAGCCCCACGACGAGCTGGCCGGCAACCGCCTCGGTGGCTGGGTCCTCGCCCATCCGATCCTGTGGGTCATGGGCTCGGGAGCCCTGCTGGTCATCCTCGGCTCCGCCCTCGACCTGGAGCCGATCGTGGTCATCGCAGCCGGCACCGCGGTGGGTGTGATCAACGTCCTTCATGCCACGAAGCGCGGCCGCTGCCACCGTCGGGCGCGGTCGGGCTCCCGGCGGCCCCGACAGCGCCTCGGGACCGTTCGACGTCAGATCAGCCGGAGCTCTCGCGCCGCACGCACGGCTGCGTCGCGGCTGTTGACGCCGAGCTTGCGGTAGATCGCGCTGCACTGGGTCTTCACCGTGTTCGGCGACACGTACAGCTCGCGTGCGATCTCGGGGAGCGAGAGCGAGGACGGGAGGAAGCGGAGCAGGGCGTGCTCGCGCTCCGAGAGCTGCTCGACCATGCCCGTCGCCTTCGCGTGGGGCACGGCGGTCACGCGATGCCTCGCTGCCGCCTGATCGATCAGCGAGCGGTTGGATCCCGGATCGGCGCACCGGCGACTGAGCTCGTCGGCCTCGATGATGAGCTGCTCGCCGCGCTCGTCGCCGAGGCGCGCGAGCACGTCGCCGGCCGTGGCAAGGACGAACACGAGGCCGAGCATCGTGGTCGCCGTGCGGGCGAGCGTCAGCGCACGATCGACCTGCTCGATCGTGCCGGCGTCGAGCGGTCCGGTGGCGATGTCGATCATCAGCGCCGGTGCGATGCCGTGGTACTCGCCGAGCCCCGAGCTCGCGGCGTAGTCGAGTGCGCGCCGGGCTGCATCCCGGGCGGTGTCGGCCGTCCCGTGCTGGAGCTCGACCAGGGCGCTGGCGACCAGTGCCATCGCGTGCGCCGTGATGCGATGCTCCGCGTGGGTCCGGACGAGCGCCGTCGCCAGAGCGGCTCGGGCATCGTCGGCACGGCCGGCCCAGGCGAGCGCAGCACCGACGGCGGTGGTGAGCTCGCTCGGCCGGGATGCGAGGTCGCCGGCGTCGAGGACCTCACGGGCGCCGGCCAGCGCGGTGGCGACGTCGCCCTTGCCGAGCGCGAGGTTGATGCGCAGGGGCATCGCTCGCATCGGTTCGACGTCGGCGGGCAGCGTGGCGATCGCCCGGTCGAGCAGGTGCTGCGCGGTGTCGTAGCGGCCGGTGAGATAGTGGTCCCAGCCCGACAGCAGGAGGCAGACCGCATCGAGCTCCCCTCCCTCGGCGAGCCGGGCGAGGAGGTTCCTGAGCGTCCGGAGCTGCCCGCTCCCGAGCAGATCGGGGCCGACGATGCGCATGAGGAGCATCGCCTCGTCACGGTCGCCGGCGGCGAGGAGGTGGTCGACGGCAGCCGCCGGGTACCCCGCGGCTTCGAACCACGCTGCTGCTCGCCGGTCGAGCTCGGGCAGCCGCTCGGGCATCGACCGCCTCGCTTCGACGAGGAGCATCTCCCGGAACAGGTGGTGGTATCGGTACCAGCCGCCGCTGGTGTCGAGCCTGATCAGCAGCTGATTCCGGGTCGCGAGCGCATCGAGCCAGCTCGCCCCGTCGTCGGATCCGGTCACCGCGTCGAGCAGCGGTCCGGAGAGCCGGTGGAGCACGGCGGCCTCCACCATCCGGTGCCGCTCGTCGTCACCGACGACCGCCAGGAGCTCGTCGGTGAGATAGCCCGCCACGAGCTGATCGTCGCCGTGGAACGCCGCCACGAACCGGTCGACGTCGTGGGCGCGCGCGAGCGACAGCCCGGCGAGCACCAGCCCGGCTGCCCACCCCTCGGTGCGCTCGCACAGGTCGGACAGCCGCTGCTCGCTCAGCGACTCGGCAGCGGATCCGAGCAGGGCGGCGGCCTCGACCCGGTCGAAGCGCAGGTCACCGGCGCGGAGCTCGCAGACGCGGCCCCGCACGCGCAGCCGGCCGAGCCGGAACGGCGGATCGGCCCGCGTGATCACGACCACGGTGAGCTGGCGCGGACAGAGCTCGATGAGCCGCTCGATCGCTCGGTGGATCTCCTCGGCGTCGATGAGGTGGTAGTCGTCGAGCACCAGGACCACGCGATCGCTCGACGCCTCGAGCTCGTTGACCAGCGTCGGTACCACCACCGGTCCGGCCCCGGCAGAACCGGCGACGACCGGTGCCAGCCGATCGCCCACCTGCGGATGCGATCGACCGACGGCGGCGGCGACCGAGACCCAGAACCTGGCCGGGTCGGCGTCGGACTCCTCCAGCTGGAGCCAGGCGACCGAGTCGGCGTGCGTCGCCGCCCACGCGGCCACCAGCGTCGACTTGCCGGAACCGGCCGGCGCGCTGACGAGCACCAACGGGAGCTCGTCGGCCAGAGCCCGCTCGAGCACGTCGGCGAGGCGGGTCCGCTCGACGAGCCGTGCCGGCGTGACCGGCGGACGCAGCTTCGTCGCTGCGAGGCTCTCGACGGGCGGGGCTCCCACCGGGCGACCATAGCGGTCCGCCTCACCAGGGTGAACGAGGGATGGGGTGATGCCCGTTCACCCTGTCCGGTGTGACGGTGCCTCCATGCCCGAACACACCCACGAGATCGTGCTCCGCGGTCGGCTCGGCCGGCACCTGCTCGGCCCGCTCGTCGACGACTTCGTCGTCGTCGACGGTCCCGCCGGCGTGACGCGGCTCACGGGCACGCTGCGCGACCCGTCCCATCTGCACGGCCTCGTGGCGTACCTGGCATCGAACAACGCCCAGCTGATCTCCATCACCCCGGTCGTCACGACCACCGACACGAGGAGCCCCTCATGATCACCGTCTCCCATCTCACCAAGTCGTACGGCCGCCGGACGGTCGTCGACGACCTGTCGTTCGAGCTCGCCCCGGGTCGAGTCACCGGCTTCGTCGGCCCGAACGGCGCCGGCAAGTCGACCACGATGCGGATGATGGTCGGGCTGGCCCGGCCCGACGTCGGCGACGTGACCTATCGCGGTTCGACGTACGCCGAGCTCCGTGACCCCGCCCGCACGATCGGTGCCGTGCTCGACGCTCGGGCGATGCACCCGGGTCGATCTGCCCGCAACCACCTGCTCGCCCTCGCCGCGATCAGTCGGCTCGATGCCGCCCGGGTCGACGAGGTGCTGCACCGCGTCGGTCTCGACGCCGCCGCCACCGAGCGCGTCGGGGGCTTCTCGCTCGGCATGCGCCAGCGCCTGGCCATCGCCGGAGCGCTGCTGGGCGATCCGGAGGTGCTGATGCTCGACGAGCCGGCCAACGGCCTCGACCCCGACGGCATCCGCTGGCTGCGGTCGATGCTCACCGGCTTCGCCGCCCAGGGCGGCACGGTGTTCGTGTCGAGCCACTTCATCGCCGAGCTCGCCACGTTCGCCCACGATCTCGTGATCGTCGGCAACGGCCGCCTGGTGGCCGCCGAGCCGCTGGCCGAGACCCTCGACCGCGATCCCGCTCTCAGCCTCGAGGACATCGTGCTCGACCTCACCCGCGACCTCGCCCGCCATGCGGCCGCCTGATCCCCTCCCACGCAGTCACCACGCTCCCGAAAGGACGCACTCCATGAACACCACCATCTCCCTCGGCCGGGCGACCGCATCCGCCCCCGTCGCTCGCGACCTGCGCGCCGCCGTCCGCAGCGAGTGGATCAAGCTCCGCTCGGTCCGCTCCACCGCGATCTTCGTCGGCCTCGCCACGTCGATCGGCGTCGTCATGTCCCTGGTCCTCGGCAAGGTCGTCAAGGACGATCCGTACGACCACCTGCCGTTCACGATCGGCAACACCTTCCTCGTCTCGACCTGGCTCACGACCCTGTTCGCGGTCGTGGCCGGCACACTCGTCTTCACGTCCGAGGTGCAGCACGGCACGCTGGCGGGGGCACTCACGGCCCGCCCGTCGCGGCCGACGATCGTCGCCGCCAAGGCGATCGTCGCGGCGGCGCTCGGGTCGGTCATGGGTGCGCTGGGCATCGTCGGCGGACTCGTCGGTGGCGCGATGAGCGGGATGGACACCGGCGACATGTCGGGGGCGGTGACCGGCGTCGCGTGGGCACTCGTGCTCACCACGCTCGCGCCGGTGCTCGGCCTCGGCGTCGGGCTCGTCGTCCGTCACGCCGCCGGCGCGGCGACTGCCGTGCTCGTGTGGGCGCTCGCGATCGAGACCGTGGTGCGCGGCATGGTGCCGGCGACGGTGTCCCGACTGATGCCGTTCAGCGCGGCGCACGGCTTGCTCGGGACGCGAGCCGCAGCCGACACACCCGAAACGCTCGCCGCCGAGCTCTCGAACCTCGGGAACGCCATGGTCATCGGCACCTGGTCCGTCGTCGCCCTTGCGATCGGGACGCTGCTGCTGAACCGGCGGGACGCGTGATGAGCCGCTTCGCCGCCTTCCAGCACTCCAACTTCCGGCGCTACTTCGCCGGGCAGGTCGTCTCGAGCGTCGGCTCCTGGCTCCAGGCGTTCGCGGTGACCTGGTTGGTGCTCGACACCACCGGGCGCAGCGATCGCCTCGGCGTGGCGATCGCCCTCCAGTTCCTCCCCCTCCTGCTGCTCGGAGCGCCCGCCGGCGTCCTCGCCGACCGGGTCGACAACCGCCGTCTGCTGATCGTGACGTCGGTGCTGTCGGCGGTGGTGGCGCTCCTGTTCGGCGTGATCGTGTCGTCCGGGGCGCCGAGTCTCGGGGTGATCTACGGCCTCACGTTCGTGTCGGGGCTCATCCTGGCGGTCGAGCGGCCGGCGATGCAGGCGCTGCTGCTCCAGCTGGTGGGACGCGAGACCTTGCCGAGTGCCGTCGCGGCGAACAGCACCATCGTCTCGGTGTCACGGCTGGTCGGCCCGGCGCTCGGCGGCGCGATGATCGCCGTCACCGGGATCGCATCGTGCTTCTACGCCAATGCGATCTCCTACGTCGCCGTCGTGGTCGCTCTCGCCCGCATCCGCCGGCTGATCCCACGCCCCTTGACCCGTCGCTCGGGCGGCGGCATCCGGGCGGCGGTGACGTACGTCCGGCACCGGCCCGAGGTCCGGCGCCCCCTCGTCGTGATGGCCGTGATCGGACTGGTCGTCCTGAACTTCCCGACCACGTTCCCGTCGATGGTCCGCTTCGGGTTCGACCTCGGCCCGGGCGCGGTGGGAGCTGCGATGAGCGTGAGCGCGATCGGCTCGATCCTCGGCGGCATCTACGCGGCCGGCATCACACCCGATCCGAGGCGGACGCTCCCGCTGGTGCTCGCCGCGTTCGCAGCGGTCCTCGTGGCGCTGGCCCTGGCGCCCACGTACCTCGCGTTCGTCCTCCTCAGCGTTCCGCTCGGGTTCGTGTCGGCGTGCTTCCAGACGGTCGATGCCGTCGCGGTGCAGCAGGCAACGGAGCCCGCGATGCAGGGTCGAGTGATGGCGCTCCACCAGATGGCCTGGTTCGGCAGCACGCCGATCGGTGCGCTCGCCATGGGGGCGGTCATCCAGGCCACCTCGGCACGCGTCCCGTTCGGGCTGGGCGCCATGGCGGCCCTCGCCTGCGCGGTCGCGGTCACCTGCGCCGTGCGAGATGGGGACGACACGACGAACGATCCGAAGGTCGCCCGTCGCGGTGGGACGACGCCGGCGACAGCTCCCGCGTGAGCGTCGGCCGCTGACCAGCCCCGTGCGGTCCCTACCCCGACCGACGCTCAGGGGCGGAGGGACTGACCGCGTGCGGCGAGTGCCTCGTCGAGGACGCGAAGTGCTCGGGGTCCGAACCCGTGGAGGGCCAGGAGCTCGGCCTGGCTCCTGCCTGCGACGTGGTCGAGCCGAGTGATGCCGATCGACGCGAGCGCGCGGGTCGCCGGCGCACCGATCTTCGGCAGGTCCCCGTCCGGCATCGGGCCATCATCGCGTCAGCGGCGAATCTCGCCGAGGAGGTCTGGTCGCCGGTCCTAAGGTGTCGCGGTGCCCCGCGTGGTCTTCACCCGGAACCTCCAGCGGCACGTGCCCTGCCCGCCGACGATGGTGGAAGGCACGACCGTGGCCGAGGTGCTCGACGCGGTGTTCGTCGCC
>JALOLG010000055.1 GCA_025456105.1 Ilumatobacteraceae bacterium
CCTCGCTGACGGTGCCGCCGGCGAGATCGCGAACCGGGTCCTGGCTGCCGATCCGGGTCGCGAGCATCACCGTGAAGGTCACGATGACGAAGACGATCAGGAACTGGACGAAGCGGGACAGGAAGTAGCGCATGGTGGGGATGACCGATCGGGGGGTGGGCGGCGGCTGCCGCCCACCCCCCGATCACGAGGTCACTGGGCCAGGAAGACCGCGGTCAGCCAGACCTGGCCGGGGAACCCGGCGCCGTCACGCATGAAGCCGGCGCCCTCGGGCAGCGGCGAGCGGCCGATGTTCTGGACCGCCGGGTCGTGGATGACGCCCCACTGCGTGAACGAGGTCGGGATGATCCAGCACTCGCTGGCGAAGCGCCGGTTGATGTCTTCGGCGAGGCCACGGCGCACCTCGGGGTCGGCCTCCGACCGTGACGCCTCGAGTGCGGCATCGATCTCCGGGTCGCGCAGGCGGCCGAAGTTGAGTGCCAGCGAGCCGGGGTCGGCGGCGGCCGAGCTGTGCCACCAGAAGTACTGCTGGTCGACGAAGATGCCGGCGTGGTTCCGCCACCCGAAGGCGTCGAACGCCGGGTCGCCGAACAGCGCGTTGTTGATGAGCTTCGACTGCTCGATCTGGTCGATCGTGACGTCGACGCCGATCTCGCCCCAGACACCCTGGAGGTACTGGGCCGTGGTCAGGCTCGTCGCGGTCGGCGTGGTCGAGTAGTTGATGGTCAGCTCGCCGTTCTCGGCCTCGTACTCGGCGATCTGGGCCGCCGCTGCCTCGGTGTCGAACGGCAGCGAGCCGTTGTCGGTGAGGAAGCCCTCCTGGCCGTTCGTGAAGGGTCCGTTGGCGGGCACGCCGTTGCCCTGGGCCACGACGGCGATGAGGTCCTCCTTGTCGACGGCCTGGAGCAGGCCGCAGCGCACGCGCTTGTCGGCGAGGTACGGCTTGGTGAGGTTGAACAGGATGTAGTTCGTCTCGCTGAACTGGTCCTGGCGCACGAGGTTGAAGCTGTCGTCGCCCTCGAAGTCCGCGATCACGGCCGAGTCCGACGTCGAGATCAGGTCGACGTCGCCCGACTGCAGCGCCTGGCCGCGGACCTGGGAGTCGGGGATGACGCGGAACTCGATCTCGTCGAGGTACGGCAGCTGGGTGCCGTTCTCGTCGATGACCCAGTAGTTCGGGTTCTTCTTCACCACCAGCTTGTCGCCGGGGGCGTAGCTGTCGAACACGAACGGGCCGGTGCCGACCGGCTGCGACGGGTCGGCGCTGCCGGCGTCGACGGCGTCGAGCCACGCCGGCGAGGCCATCAGGCCCGCCTGACCGCCGAGGTAGTAGGGGAACAGCGGCCAGGGCAGCGGCTGCGCCGGATCGCCGTTGAGGCCGGTGGCGATCGTGAAGGTGAAGTCGTCGAGCTTCTCCATCACGATCGTGCCGTCGGCGTTGCGGGCGACGTCCTTCAGCGCCGCGCCGAGCAGCAGGCTGTTGAACGAGCGGTTGATGTTGGCCATCGCGGCGTCGGCGTTGAACGGCTCGCCGTCGTGGAACGAGATGCCCTCGCGGAGCTTGATCGTGAAGACCGTGTTGTCCTCGTTGGGGGTGACGCTCTCGGCGAGGAAGCCGACCGCCTCGAGATCGGAGTTGGTGACGACGAGCGGGTCGTAGAACGTGCGCGCCCGCATCTGGCAGAACGAGTCGCACTGCATGTTCGCCGGCGTCCACGGGTTGGCGACCTCGGCCTCGCCGGCGACGACCAGGCGGCCACCGACGACGGGGTCGAACTCGGCGGCCGGCGGCTCGGTGACGACGGGGGCCGGGGGCTCGGTGCCCTCGGTCTCGGGCGCCTCGGTCCCACCGCTGTCGGGCGCCTCGGTGGCGGCCGGTGCCTCGGTGGTGTCGCCGCCCTCGACGGCGTCGTCGTCCTTCTTGTCGCCGCACGCAGCGGCGACCAGCGAGAAGGCGACCAGACCGGCGGCGGCGAGGCGAACGCCTCGGCCACGACCGGTGGATCGTGCGTGCATCGTGTGAAGTCCCCCTGAAGACGAGCTGCCGAGCAGCAGTGGTTGTTCCCCCCGGCGGCGAGCGTGACGCCCGTCACCTCGGCCCACCATAGTCACGAACGACATGTCGGTCGTAGCAGACGTGTTGCAGGATGACGACGATGCCGGCGACGAGGCCCGATCACGAGCAGGACCCGCACCCGAGCCGACTCCCATCGACCCATCCGCGGCGCGACGAGATCCTGCGCCGCCACGCCGAGGCGATGGCGGCGGGCAGGGTGGCCTACGCCGACCCCACCACCGGGTTCACCGTGTTCACGGCCCGGTTCCTGGCGGCTCGCGGCTACTGCTGCGGCAGCGGCTGCCGGCACTGCCCGTACGTCGGTGCCGGCGGGGAACCGGGCACGCGACCTTGACGTTCCGTACACTCGGCGGACCATGCCGGTGCTGACCCCCGTCTCGCTCGACGACGCCGTGCGGCTCCTCGACGCCCACCCCGGCGCGCTCGTGCTGGCGGGGGGCACCGACCTGATGGTGGAGATCAACGAGGGGCACCGCCCGATCGGCTCGGGGGGTGACCCGACCGTGGTGGTCGCGGTCGACCGCATCGCGGAGCTGCGCACGTGGACGGTCGATCGCGGTGCCGACACCGTCACCATCGGCGCGGGCGTCACCTACCGCGAGCTGCTCGACGAACCGCTCGCGTCGCTGCTGCCGGCACTCGCCGAGGCGAGCCGCACGGTGGGCTCCCCGCAGATCCGCAACGCCGGCACGCTCGGCGGCAACCTCGGCACCTGCTCGCCGGCGGGCGACGGTCTGCCCGTGCTCTCAGCCCTCGACGCGGTCGTGCACCTGGTGTCGGCGGCCGGACGTCGCGACGTCGACGTCCACGACCTCATGGTGGGTGTGAAGCGCACCTCGCTGGCCCCGGGTGAGCTGATCGAGTCGATCACGGTCCCGCTGCTCGACGGCTGGCAGGGGTACAGCAAGGTCGGCGTCCGCAACGCGATGGTGATCGCCACCGCCAGCGCCTGCCTGGTCACCGACCGGTCGAGCCGCACGGTGCGGATCGCGCTCGGCTCGGTGGCCCCCACCGTGGTGAGGTGCCCGGACGCCGAGGCCTTCGCCGCCGGGGTGGTCGACCACGACGCCCGCACGGTGCCCGACGACGCGGTGGCCCGCTTCGGCGAGCTGGTCGCAGCGACCAGCCGACCCATCGACGACCACCGCTCGACCGCTGCGTACCGGCGGCACGCCGTCGAGGTGATGGCCCGGCGCCTGCTGCGTCGCGCGTTCCCAGGGAGGCCCGCATGACCGCCATGGAGGTGTACACGCTCCGGGTGAACGGCGACGACCGCGAGGTCGCCGACGCCTGGTTGGGCGAGAGCCTGCTGTACGTGCTGCGCGAGCGGCTCGGCCTGCTGGCGGCCAAGGGTGCGTGCGAGCAGGGCGAGTGCGGGTCGTGCAGCGTGCTGGTCGACCAGCACCTGGTGTGCTCGTGCCTGGTGCTGGCCGCGTCGGCGGTGGGTCGCGAGATCGTCACGGTGGAGGGGCTCGCACCGGTGGGCGTCCCGAGCGACGTCCAGCGGGCGTTCGTCGACGCCGGTGCCGTGCAGTGCGGGTTCTGCACCCCGGGCCTCGTGATGGCGGCGACCGATCTCCTCGACCGGATCCCGGATCCCACCGACATGCAGATCCGCGAGGAGCTGGCCGGCAACGTCTGCCGGTGCACCGGTTACGGTCGGCTCGTCGCCGCCGTGCAGCAGGTTGCCGTGGCACGCCGCGAGGCAGGGGAGCCGGCGTGACCGCGTCCGTGGCGGTGGGTGCGCGGGCGCGCGACGTGGTGGGCACGTCGCCGGCACGTCCCGACGGGATCGCCAAGGTGCAGGGGACCTTCCAGTTCTCGTCCGACCTCGGCGGCGACGGGGTCCTCTGGGGGATGACCCTGCGGTCGCCCCACCCGCACGCCAGGATCGTCTCGATCGACGTCGGCCCGGCGTGGCGCATCGACGGCGTGGCGGCGGTGCTCACGGCGGACGACGTGCCCGGCTCGCCCACCTACGGTCTGATCAGCCACGACCAACCCGTGTTCGCCCGCGACGTCGTGCGGTACGTGGGCGAGCCCATCGCCGTGGTCGCGGCCGACCACCCCGAGACCTGCCGGCGCGCGCTCGCCGCCATCCACGTCGAGTACGAGGTGCTCGATCCGCTGCTCGACCCCGAGGCGGCGATCGCCGGCACGCACCCGCCGATCCACCCCGACGGCAACGTGATCCGGCACCAGCGCATCCTGTGCGGCGATCCCGACGTCACGGGCGAGGTGGTGGTGGAGGGCACCTACGAGCTGGGCATGCAGGACCAGGCGTTCCTCGGGCTCGAGGCCGCGCTCGCGATCCCCGACCCCGGCGGCCGCGGGGTCGAGCTGCACATCGCCACGCAGTGGCTCCACGAGGACCGCGCCCAGCTCGCCGCGTGCCTCGATCTGCCGGTGGAGGCGGTGCGCCTCGTGCTCGGCGGCGTCGGTGGCGCCTTCGGCGCCCGCGAGGACATCTCGCTCCAGGTGCACTGCTGCCTGCTCGCCCTGCGGCTCGGTCGGCCGGTGCGCATGGCCTACAGCCGCCGCGAGAGCTTCCTCGGTCACGTCCACCGCCACCCGGCCCGGATCTGGATGCGGCACCACGCCACTGCCGACGGCGAGATCGTGAAGATCGAGGCCCGGTTCGTCCTCGACGGCGGCGCGTACGCCTCCACCTCGTCGGCGGTGCTGCTCAACGCGATCACGCACACGCAGGGCCCGTACCGGTGCCCCAACGCCGTGGTCGACGGCTGGGCGGTGCGCACCAACCACCTGCCGTGCGGTGCGATGCGCGGCTTCGGGGTCGTGCAGGCCTGCTTCGCGCACGAGAGCCAGATGGACCGCCTCGCCGAGGCGTGCGACCTCGATCCGGTCGAGATCCGGTTGCGCAACGCCATGCGCACGGGCGACGTGCTCATCACCGGCCAGCCGATGGAGAGCGTGGCGCCCGTCGAGCGGTGCATCCGCGAGACCGCCGCGCTGCCGCTGCCCGACGAGCCGATCGGCGGCCACGACCACGACCCGATGCGGCTCCCCGGTGGCGCCGGACGCACGGCCGACGAGGCTCACGTGGTGCGCGGGATCGGCTGGGGCGTCGCCATGAAGAACCTCATGTACTCGGAGGGCTTCGACGACTACTCGACCGCGCGCTGCCGGCTCGCCGACGGCCAGGCGACCCTGAAGTTCGCGACGGCCGAGGTGGGGCAGGGCTTCGTCACGATCGCGGCGCAGATCGCGCGCACCGTGCTCGGGGTCGACGAGGTCGAGCTCGACCGCATCGACACCCAGATCGGCTCGGCCGGGTCCACCAGCGCGTCGCGCCAGACGTGGATGAGCGGCGGGGCCGTCGACGCCGCCTGTCGCCAGGTCCGTGAGCGGCTGTTCGAGCTCGTGGGCGCTGCGCACGGCATCGACCCGCTCCGCCTCGCGATCGACGGCACCGACGTCGTCGACACCGCCGGCGAGCTCCGTGTGCCGGTCGCCGAGGCCACCGCCGGTGTCGTGATCGACGAGACCGTCGAGTACCACCACCGGCCCACCGAGGAGCTCGACGAGCTGGGCCAGGGTCGGTGCCACACGGCCTTCGCGTTCGTGGCGCACCGGGCCGTGGTCGACGTCGACCCCGAGCTGGGGCTCGTGAAGGTGGTGCAGGTCGCGACGGCGCAAGACGTCGGTCGCGCGCTCAACCCGCTGTCGGTGGTGGGCCAGATCGAGGGCGGCATCGCGCAGGGGCTCGGCCTGGCCGTGATGGAGGAGATCGTCCAGACCGACGGGGTGATCCGCAACGCGAGCTTCACCGACTACCTGCTGCCGACGTTCCTCGACATGCCGCCCGTCGTGGCGTCGCTGGTGGAGGAGCCCGACCCCCAGGCGCCGCTCGGCGCGAAGGGGGTGGGCGAGCCGCCGTGCATCTCGTCGACGCCGGCGATCGTGGCGGCGATCCGCGACGCGCTGCGCCAGGTCGACGGCGTCGGGCGCCGGCTCGATCGCGTGCCGGTGCGTCCTTCGGACATCGCGCTCGAGCGCCAGTAGGGTGCCGGTACATGTCCGAGCGCGAGATCATGACGTGGCAGCTCTTCGGGGAGGCCTCGCGCCACCTCGCCCAGGAGATCGCCGACGACGGCTACGACCCCGACATGATCCTGTCGATCGCCCGCGGCGGTCTGCTCATCGGCGGGGCGCTGGGGTACGCGCTCGCGGTGAAGAACACCTACACGATGAACGTCGAGTTCTACACGGGGGTCGACGAGCGGCTCGAGGTGCCGCGCATCCTCCCGCCGGCGCCCGACTTCGTCGATCTGGCCCACGCCCGGATCCTGATCGCCGACGACGTGGCCGACACCGGGCACACGCTCAAGTCGGTGCAGCTGTTCTGCGAGGGCAAGGTGGGCGAGGTGCGCACGGCGGTGCTCTACGAGAAGCCGCACTCGGTGGTGAAGTGCGACTACGTATGGAAGCGCACCGACCTGTGGATCAACTTCCCGTGGAGCGACCAGCCGCCGGTGGTGCAGCGCACCTCGATCGTGCTCGACGCCTGACGCCCGAGCCCGTCGATCAGCGGGCCGTCGTGAGCCGCTGACGGAGCGTGGCCGGAGGGATCACCCCGAGCAGCCGTCCGTCGCGCCACACCGTCACCACCGGCTTGGTGGGGTCGAGGCGGGGGAGCACGTCCGCGAGGGAGTCGTCGGGGTCGGCCTGCGCGGTGCGGTTGAGGGGCACCATCAGCTGGGTGAGCAGCACGGTGGGGCGCTGGTCGACGGGGAGCGCCCACAGCTCGTCCTCGAGCACGAGCCCGTCGGGGCGCCCGGTGTCGTCGGTGACCACCACGGCGCCGGCGTTGCCGATGCGCTGGCGCTGCCAGAGCATCGAGTCCGCGTCCATGTCGCGACCGGCGGCGGCCAGGCCGAACCACGTGAGGTCGCCGACCCGGACGCGATCGAGTCGCTCGGCCACGTACGAGGCCGCGATCTCGGCCCGTGCGTTGAGCGCGATGAAGATGCCGGTGACCAGCAGCCACACGCCTGGTCGGCCGCTGAGGAGGAGCCCGACACCGAGGGCGCCGATGAGCCACCCGAGGACCGTGCCCGCCTGGCCGGCGTCGCGGGCAGCGCGGAACTTGTCGCCGTGGCGCCACCAGCGCACGGCCTTGAGCACCCGGCCGCCGTCGAGCGGCGCGCCCGGCAGCATGTTGAACACCGCGAGCACCACGTTCACCAGACCGAGCCAGCCGGCCACCGAGACCAGCGCGCCGCTGAGGCCGAGCTGCTCGAGCCCGACGAACACCCCGATCGACAGGACCGCGACGGCGAGGCTGGCGAGCGGGCCGGCCACGGCGATCCAGCCCTCCGCCTTGGGTGTCGGCGCCTCGCGGTCGAGCCGTGCCACGCCGCCGAGCGCCCACAGCTCGACCGACAGGGTGCCGACGCCGAAGCGGCGGGCGACCAGCGCGTGGGCCATCTCGTGGGCGAGGATCGAGCCGAGGAACACCACGACGGCGACCCCGGTGGCCACCAGGCCGAGCGCGGGCGCGAGCCCGGAGGCGAGGAGCACGCCGATCAGCAGCACGCTCCAGTGCATGTTGATGGAGATGCCGGCGAGCCGGCCGAGCGAGAGCGATCCGGTGAGCATGTGGGGAGGCGGCTCCTGGGTCGGTGGGGGTCACGCTAGCGGCGGT